>JAIRYX010000336.1 GCA_031267635.1 Planctomycetaceae bacterium | reverse complement strand
TCCAATTGCTCCATCGCCAACCGGCGTTGACGGGGATTCCTTTGACTTTTCTTTTCCGTGTTATCATTTTGACCAAAAAGATTTGTGATTTTTTTCCAAAGCGACATGATTTTACCCTTATATACTTCTTGCACTTGAAATTTCGGTTTTCACTGGCGTCGTCATACCGTAAAATCCGGCTTGATCTCCATTCATAAAACCGAAAACTCAAGTGCAATGAGTATATCTTCGATGTTGTATGAAAATTTTGATTCAGGTTTTGATAAGAGTTGAACTCAAGACATAACTATTTCACCAGAAAACAAATTCGCTGTCAAGTACCAAAAGAAAAAAAATTATTTTGTAACTATTCAGTTGCCCAACCCTCCAATAAATCCGCACGGCAACTGGGTAACTACAGTCAGTGTTACCGAAAAATATCACAATGTCAGCCATTAGTTATGCAATTCCCTTAGTAGCCAACAATTGCTCCCAATATACGCCCTTCTTCCCTCATTTTTCGTTTGTTTTGATAACAATCCCTGATCTCAAACATAAGGGCATAAGGGCGAGTTTGGGGGGCAATGCGGGGCTACTAAGGGAAATTTGATAAATAAGGGCTGCAATGGTAAAATCTTTCGGATAACTATACTCATTGTACTTGAAATTTTGGTTTTCACTAACGTCGTTATACCGTAAAAACCAGTTTGATTTCCATTCGTAAAACCGAAAACTCAAGTGCAATGAGTATAGGGAAATTCTAAAAACATCCCCCAGATGTTAGTAAGTCCTTATTTTTCAATGATAAAATTTGTTGAAAATGAGGTTTGTAGAAATTCCCTCTAGTCTTCAACTTTTCCGGCAGGGCGGGTACCTTTGCCGGCATTGTCTTTATCACCAAGTTCTTCCAACCATTCATGAGCGGCTTTTTGTAAACGTTCCACGATTTCAGGATGTTCCGCTTTTACGTCGTTCATTTCGCTAACGTCGTTCTGCAAATCGTACAACGCTAATTCCTGCTTGATCCGCTTGTGTTCAGGGTATCCTTCGGCGTCCGCTTTACCGGTTGGAACGGATGTGTAATATTCGTGTGGAAAAATAAGTTTCCATCGAGTATCACGAACGGCGAGTAATTTTCCGCTCAAATAAATCGGGTAAGTTTCATGCGGAGAGACGGCGTTTTCTTTACCGTAAAGCAACGGGCGAATATCTTTACCGTCAATTTTGTTGCCGGAAAGCGGCGCACCGATCATCGCCGCAACTGTCGGCAAAATGTCGATTGTCGCCGCAAATTGATCTGTTGACGTTCCTTCTGGGATTGTTCCCGGCTGAGAAAAAATCGTCGGCTCTCTTACGCCGCCTTCAAACACCGTGCCTTTTCCCTCCCGCAAAGTCGTATCATATCCGCCGTCTTTACGTCCGGCAAGGGCAGGTCCGTTATCCGATGTGAAAATCACGAGCGTCTTTCTGCGAAGATCAAGCCGGTCTAGCGTTTTAACAATTTCACCGACCGACCAATCTGTCTCGAATACGTCGTCGCCGAATTTTCCGTATTGGGTCTTACCTTTGAACTTTTCGCCGACTCCAAGCGGAGTATGAACGGCGTTGTGAGCAAGGTAAAGAAAAAACGGTTGATCTTTATTCTTTTCAATAAATTTCACGGCTCGCTCTGTATAACGGGCTGTTAAGGAGTCGTTCTTTTCGGCGTTATCGAGAATGTCCACTTGCTTATTTCCGTCAATAAAAAGTCCGCCGCGATATAACGGAATCGAACGGTCAGGACCGATGTCGTTTGAATACGGTATTCCGTAATACTCGTCGAATCCCTGATTTAACGGAAGCCATTCCTTTCTGTCTCCGACATGCCATTTCCCGAAAATAGCGGTGGCATATCCTTTTTTCTTGACAACTTCGGCAATGGTTTCCTCGTTAGGATTCAGACCAATCGGCGAATCTGCCATTAATACATTATGTATTCCGACACGGGCATGCAAAGCCCCTGTCAAAATCGCGGCGCGGGAAGGACTGCAATACGGACACGACGACGCAAAGTCAGTAAATCGCCTTCCTTCTTTGGCAAGTTTGTCAAGGTTGGGAGTCGGTATTGAACCGCCGAAAGGCGCGACGTCTCCATATCCCAAATCGTCGATAAAAATCAAGACGATATTCGGCGTTTCAATTTTTGTATCCGCCGCAAACAACGCACACGGCGCAAAAAGAAACAGCGTGGCGAAAAGTTTTTTCAACATGAGTCATGTTCCTTATGATTGTTATATTTATTTACTCATGTTACGCATGAGCTATCGTACCTATTCAGCCGCTTCAATCCAATAAATCCGTTACCGGGCGTCTGAATAGTTATCCGAAAGATTTTACTATTGCCGCCCTTATTTATCAAGTTTCCCTTAGTAGCCCGAATCGCGCCAATACTCGCCCTTATGCCCTTATTTTTTTACCGCAAAGGCGAAAAAGTCGCACAAAGGATTTATAACGAACAACCTTTGTGCGCCTTCGTTGCCTTGGTGGTAAAAAATAAGGGCATAAGGGCGAGTATTGGCGCGATTCGGGCTACTAAAGGGAAAAAAGGAAAAAGTTGATAAATAGGGGCGTAATGATAATATGCTCCGGTAAAATTGACGGTAACTATTCCGTTGTCCTGTACGGATTTATTTGGGTTGAGCGACTGAACTGAATCGTTACGTTTCCTGAATGTTAATCGCTCATGCGTAACATGAGTTATTTATATTCTGCAAAACCGTTTTGCAAAATCAAGATTAAACCATTGTTACCGCTTCTTTCGCTTTTTGTCTAATTTTAAAGAGCTGTCAATGTTGACGTCGTAGGTTTGGCGACCTTTTTTCACGTCAAACGTTTCTCTCTTTTCATTAAACGCAAGCAGGTATTCCGGCGTAGGTTTCAAATTCGTATCGCTGGTTTGTTGTATGACAGTAACCGTTGACGAACCGAGCTGAACGCCTTTGACAGTTCGAGAAAACCATAATTCATATTCGCCGCCTTTATCGGTGAAAGATGAAGAAGGCGATCCGTTCCTGTCCAACGGTTGGAACTGGACAATAAGCCCTTCCGGCGCGGGTTGTCCGTCAATTAAAACTTTGCCGCTGACATAACCGAACTTGTCGGAATTGCCGCAGCCAGTGAAAATCGGTATAAATGATATACTAAGCAAAACTGCAACGATGGAAATACTGGAGATTCTCTGTACCAACATTGAATTTCATAAAATTTGGAAAATGAATAGCATAAGCGGGAAACGGCTTCCCGCTTTAGGAAGTTGATTTCAATAGTCGTTTTCAGTAAAAAGCAAGCAATTCTAATTCTATTTGTTTTACGGCAACGAAACAGCTTGACCATCGTCTCTCGAACCGAGCAATTGATAAACTCCGAGATTTGACGCTTCTTTATAGAAATCATCTAACGCCGACGCGGTGGACGGATCGTATGAACCTGTAACGGCAAGGATGCCGTTGTTAAACGAAATACTTTCACTCACCCAATGCACGGAAGCGTCGCACAACAAAAAGTTCGCTCCATTTCCCGCATGTTTGGAGGTAATTGATTCTCGTGCCGTTCGGTCATTAATTTTATAACCGACAGCCGAAGAAATCATTCCCAATGGTCCCGGTCCTGGCGGTCCCGCCCAATAGATAGCTGCGGACGTTCCTTCCGTAGCTCTTTCGCCGAAAGCAAACACATTACTTGTTCCGTCTGTAATACTGGCAAGCGTTATTTTTCGATTTCCGTTGCCGAATCCTTTCCATCCGCCGTCGTGAAAACTCGCTAAAAACACGCCGGTATTAGTCGTAAAATTATAAGGTTGCGGTAATGTTGTTCCGACTCCGTTGTATGAAAATATGCCTCGAATGGCGGAATAATTCGCCCTTCCTAATTCATCGTCCAACGGTTGCCTGTCTTGATCCGACGGACATACGTAAGAGCTAATGGTCTTTTGCACTCCTCTGTTCGGCGTGGTAAGACCGGCTACCGTATCGGCGTCATACGAATCCCACGGTCTATGATATTTCACAACGCCGATTGTATCGTAAAGCGCCGACTGCTCAATATACGGCAGTATCAGCGCAAGCGACGCCCAGCCGCTACGGCTATTGTTCGACACGGGCGTACCTTCGGGATCAACCGCCTCCAAATTGGGCGGGATGTACCTTTGGGCGTCGTGAAAGTTGTGCAGCGCAATCCCGATTTGTTTGAGGTTGTTTGTACACTGCATTCTTCGTGCCGCTTCACGCGCCGCTTGAACGGCTGGTAAGAGAAGCGAAATCAAAATTCCTATGATGGCGATAACAACGAGAAGTTCCACCAGAGTAAACGCCGCGATGCGAACTAATAGTTTTCGCATTGAGCGAGCATGCGCATATTTCATCTTAATCCTTTCAAATAAAAAATCGTTATTGTATTGTGCCGTGACGGTTTTTATAGCAGTTCTATTGAGAAACTAAATAAATGCAATTGCTGTGCCAGATAAAAATTAAACAAGCTTCAAAAGAATAATCAACGAAAATTTTATAAAAGAAAATTAATATTTCGCAATGTTTTGCGAATGGATAACTTCAAGCGTTGATTTTGCTTCTGAATGGAATAGATCGCAAATTATAAGATTTTCTCTTGTTTTCGTGCTGTTTTGTGGAATAGAAATACTGTTGCCGAAAATTGCATTATGCTAATAGTTCGCAATGTTCAAATCTTTTTGTTTTCTCTTTTTTATTTTTCTAAAAAATCAAAACCGCAAACAAAAAATTCTTTTACACCGTGATATTTGATAGAAAGCCGTGATATTTACTGGAAAGCTATCATATATCAATGGTGATATATTTCTCCTATTTGAAAATTCGGTTTTCATTAAAAAAAACTGCTTATTTCACATTTTGGGGAGGGACTGATTTATAAAATACTGTAACTATTCAGTCGTTCAAACCGCATCAATCCGTTACCGTGCAGCTGCATAATTATCCATACCCGAAATGCTTTATTATTGTAGCCCTTATTTATCAAGTTTCCCTTAGTAGCCAATAAAGCCGCCAAACTCGCCCTTATGCCCTTATTTTTTTACCGCAAAGGCGACAAAGTCGCACAAAGGATTTATAACGAACAACCTTTGTGCGCCTTCGTTGCCTTGGTGGTACAAAATAAGGGAATAAGGACGCATATTGGTGGTGCAATTCGGGCTCGCCCTTATGCCCTTATTTTTTTACCGCAAAGGCGAAAAAGTCGCACAAAGGATTTATAACGAACAACCTTTGTGCGCCTTCGTTGCCGTGGTGGTAAAAAATAAGGGAATTAAGGGCGCATATTGGTGGTGCAATTCGGGCTACTAAGGGAAAAGTTGATAAATAAGGACGGCAATGGTCAAGCCGTTTGGGTAACGATGCAGTTGCCCGGCGCTGATTTATTTGGCTTGAGCAACGGACGCCATCGTTTTCTATTGCGTTTTCCAATCTTGTCCCCCACAAACGAAAGAATCAGGCGAATCCATTCAACGTAATTAGTCGAAATATCATCACTTTTTGCAAAAGCATTACATCCATTATCTCGGTTGCAAATCCTATAAGACAAAAAAGACCTATAATCCTTAATATTGTCTAATGTTTTCCTCAATCTTTCGCCGAAAAATGGGAAAGCCGGATATGTCTTTTTTGCGGGAGAAAAATCAGTAAACACGAAACTTGAGCGTCACCTCTTTTGTTAATGATCGTGTTACAAAAATTAAAAAGACATGTAAGACATCAAGAGATAAATTTGCAGCTTTGCTGCCAACAGGTTCTAAAAGGTAAAATCATGAACAGAGCCGGTCGTTTTAAAAAGAACATGATTGCTTTTATGGCAATAAATGTTGCCGTTGCGGTTAATTTTTATTGTTATGCGCAAACGGGCAGGCAAAATCCCGTTTTTATGCAGCGAGTTGCGGCGCAGCAATATTCGCCGCAAACGCAGTCTGTTTTTCAGGATTATTCCATTGTTCGGGTTTCCGCCGCTGAAGCAAGCCGCGAATTGCAGCGAGTTTTTGGGCAACGTCCAATTTCGGTGGATTGCGATCTGCCGCAAAATCGTCTGTTAATTTGGGCAAGCGAATCGGAACACGTACAAATTCAGCATTTGTTGCAACAATCGCAAATTCTCGGCTTGCCGACGAAAAATCCGTTGAATTCAGGTTTTGCGTCGTTTGTCCGTCAACAGCGGACGCAGCAAAACCCCAGAAATTCCGTTGCGCAACGTTCCGGTGAACGGTTTGCCGATTACCATCGCGTACCGGGAGATTCATGGAATAATGTTTCGGCGGTGTGGCAACAACAAGTCAATGCAAACGGGCAAAGTAAGCAAACGGCAATCAACTCCCAAGTGCGGCAGGTATCCGGTTATGCGCAAGAGCAACCGCCCACACGGCTTCCTGAAGTTTCAAGTCCGTTTAATAATCAACGGTCGGTTAATGTGGGATTGCGAAATATCAATGCCGCAATGTTTGAACAGAAATTACATGCCGCGCTCGAAAACCGTAAAATCATTCCAGCGCAGACACACAATACATCGGGTTTTGCGCAATACCGTATTCCGACTTTGGAGGGACAATTCCTTGATTTGGCGGTAGATCGCGCGCAAAATATTGTATCGATTACCGGTCAAAACAGCAGTGTGGAAGCGTTTGCCAATGTCGTAACGATGTTTGACAGCAATCCGAAAGAGAACGCCTCTGTTGTTTTTGTGTCGCCGTCCAATGAAGCGAAAGTGCGCGATGTGGCGCAGGTGATGAATCAAGTTTCTCAACTTGGAAACGCGCAACTGGGAACAACTGTTACGATTCCGCCGACAAATATGCTGCCGATCAACAGGCAATCCAATCCCAGCGGAACGGAATTGCGATTTACGACGAATCAAGCAACAACAGGAAACGCGGAAAACCCTGCCGTATCGTTGACTCCGCCGGATGTGACCGGTATTGTCGGACCAATCAATGTGTCGATTCTCGACGGCGGCGTTGTGGTGATTACAGGTCCTAATGCGCGCGAAGTCGAATTAGTGAAATCGTTGATCGAGTACATCACGCTGGTCAGTAAAGAATACGAACCGGTTCTTGAACTTGTGCCGATGATTCATGCCGATTGCAACCGCGTCGCTATCGTGTTGCAGCAATTGTACCCGCAGCTTTACGGCACAAGCCGCGGTGAAATCAGCATCACGGCGTTATTCCGTCCGAACACGATTTTACTTATCGGTTATCAGGGAAGCATTGACGCGGCAAAGGAACTGATTGCAAAACTTGACTCGCCGATAGATGCGGAAGCGCAATTTCAGATATTTCGGTTGAAACATGCCTCGTCAACCAACGTGAAAACGACGCTCGACGCTTTTTATCAGGGACGAACCGCCACGCCCACGACCGGAATCAACAATACGCTCGCGCCGGGACTTGCCTCGACCGTTACCGTTGTCAGTGATTACCGAACCAATTCCGTTATTGTGCAAGCCGCGCCGCGTGATTTGGTGGAAATTGCGGCGATGGTGATGAAACTTGATTTATCGGGAAACGAAGTCAATACGCAAGTAAAAATTATTCCGTTGCGAAACACCCGCGCTGAAGATATGGCGTCGGTGGTGATGCAGGCGTTGACCGGCAGAACCTCGACAATCGGCGGCTTTGGCGGCGGAATAACACAACAAACCGGAGAACGCTCCAGTGGATTGCAATTCACTGCCATTGACGCTTCAAAAGGCGAGCGGGTTTTGAATGCCGGAATTTTCACCGACGTTCGCGTGGTCGCCGATCCCAACGGAAACAAATTGATTGTCACGGCTCCAGAGGAATGTCTGCCGCTTATTGAAGCGGTGGTCGGCAGTCTCGACATTCCGCCGCTTGCCAAAGCGCAAGTCAAAGTTTTTACCATCATCAACAGCGACGTAACAACGCTTGTGACAATGCTACAAACTATTTTCACGACGACGCAGCAAACGGGAGGAACAAACAGCGTTACGTCATATAGTATGGGCGGAAGCACGGAAAACAGCGCGCTTGTGCCGGTACGATTCGCGTCGGATTCAAGAACCAACAGCATTATCGCGGTTGGTTCGGAAGACATGTTAGCGATGGTTGAAGCGGTTTTGCTGACGTTGGACGAACCGGAGCTGCAAAATCGCCGTATGATGATTTACACGCTGCTCAATACGGAAGCGTCCGCTATTGCGACGGCGTTACAGACGTTTTTGCAAAATGAACGGCAGCTCCGGCAGCAAGCACAAATCGGCGTCGGCGAATATGATCTTTTCAACAGCGAAATCATCATCACGCCGGAGACCTCGACAAACAAATTAATGGTCAGCACGACGCCTCGCCATTTTGAACAATTACGGAAAATGATTCAGGTACTCGACGAACGTCCGCCGATGGTGCAGATTCAAGTGGTGATTGCGGAAGTCGATATTTCCAGTATGAATGAATTTGGCGTAGAACTCGGTTTGCAGGATTCGCTACTATTTGACCGCAGCGTTCTTAATTCCGGCGATTTTCAAACATTAACAAGCACGACTAACGTTCCGGGTGTTGGATCAACTCAAGAACAAACAATTATTTCGCAATCCACGCGACCGGGTTATAATTTTAACGATTTATCTTTGCCGTTGGGAAATAACACATCGAGCGCGGTGAGCAATACCAGCCGTGTCGGTTCGCAGGGGATTACGAATTTCGCGGTTGGTCGTCAAAGTTCGAACGGTGCGGGCGGATTCGTTTTTTCCGCATCGAGCGAATCAATTAGCGTTTTGGTTCGCGCGTTGGAAGAAAGTCAACGTTTGACCGTGTTAAACCGTCCGATGTTGAACGTTTTGCATAATCAAACCGCGACGCTGCAAGTCGGGCAATTAGTGCCGTATATTACAAGCGCATCCGTTGATAGTATCACTGGAAACCAATCGAATCTTGTGGACAATCGAGAAGTTGGAATCGGATTACAAGTAACGCCGCGAATCAGTTTAGACGATACGGTCGCGCTACAAATTCAGGCGCAAAAGTCGAGCATGGACGTGGAAGGGAACGGGACGCCGATTTTCGTGCAAGGCGGACAAGTAATTCGTTCTCCGAGAGTCAATTCTACAACTATTAACACGGTTATCAGTACGAAAAGCGGACAAGTGGCGGTACTTGGCGGTTTGATCAGTCAAGAAGATCAATCGACTCGCCGCGCCGTGCCGTATATTTCCCGAATCCCGTTAGTCGGTCAGTTGTTCCAATACAATTACAAAAACAGTACCCGCAAGGAAGTGATTTTTATTTTTATTCCGCGTGTCTATCGTAGCGAAGAAGAAATGGACGCAATCAAAAATCTGGAATTTGCCCGAATGCACTGGTGCGCGGCGCATGTTGCCGGTTTGATTGATACCAACGATGTGAAAACGCGGTTTGACGATTTCAATTCGTCGGAAACGGTGATTGAACGCGGAAGCGACGTCTTATTGAACGAACTGGAACGCCCGTCCGATTCCAAAGTGATTGATAACGCAACACAGCACGACGTCACGCTTCCCAGACCGGTTATGGCTCCGTCCGCGCCAAAAAAATAAATCGGAACACGTAATGTAAGCAAGAGAAAGACAAGCGGTTTTTCGCCGAAAGATCGCGTTGCCGAGAGGCGACAGAAAATGACGAATACGATTACGAGCGTTCGGCGAACCCGCGTCTCCCTTAAAATTTTTCCATAAAACAAAAACACCATTTACACAAAACCCAGAACCATGAAAACAACATTCACGATATTCAACCTGACAATGTTTTTTCTTATTGCGGCATTTTCCTGCGGCGGCTGTTCGTCGATAACGAGTAAAATGTCGTTGCCGTCGTTCTCAAACACCAAACATCCGACACAAATTATCGCCACATGGGAGACGGTAATTCGTCAAGAAGGAAGCAAAACAATACGCGGTTGCGCGGCACGGGTCATGTTTTACGATTCGTCCGTCTCGTCGAAAGCGTTAAAAGTCCGCGGCGATTTCGACGTGTACGCTTACGACGAAGACGCCCCAAACCCGAACAACACGGAGCCGACACGGGTTATCCGATTTTGCCCTGACAATTTGAAACATTTGGAAACCAATTCAAAGTTGCTCGGCGCCTCTTACACGCTTTGGGTTCCTTGGGACGAATTGACACAGGATTCCGAAGAGAAGAAAGTCAGCTTGTTCGTCAAATTCCGATGCGATGACGGCAACGCTGTCTTGAGTAACCAAGCCACGATGAAACTTCCGAGCATGAAAACCGACTCCAACGCATCGTCCGTTGTCAAAAACAGCAACCCATACATCGAGAACAAACTTCGTCAAATGGCGTTGCTGGAAGACCTTTCCGTGCAGCGTCAGATGAATTCGTCTTCGACAAACGATGTGGCATGGACGAATCAGGTACAGGAATATGTGATCAGCCGCGACGTCCGCCCTGAGGCGATGGTAACAACAACCATCAACCGCCCGCATGTTTGGCAAAACGGATCACTGAACGTTACGTCGCAACGGTCTTACGCATCGGCAAACGATGCGCAAAAGCAACAGGCGGATATTTTGCTTGCAAACGCGAACATGCGAAACAACGTTAATCAGCCGAATCCGAACATCATGGTAGGCGGCGTTCAAACTAACGCGAACACGCCGCTCTACAACAACAATTTTCCGGCAAACAATTTGCAAAATAATATGCCGATAAATAACGTGCCACTGAACAATATGCTGATAAACAGCGTGCCGAATAATAATGCGTCATTTAACGCAAACGGCGCATGGTAAGTTCCAACGAAGAGAGGGATCATTGAGATTTCAGAAACTCCTGAATCCAATGGCAAGTGGTTAGCGGTGGGCGTCGAGTCGTTTGCCGCTAACCACTGATTATTTACTCATGTTACGCATAAGCGATTAACATTCAGGAAACGTAACTATTCAGTCGCTCATTGCAGATTTATTGGGTTGGAACGGCTGAATAGTTACGATATTACGATATTTTTAGTAATAGACGCTTTTTTGTTTCCACTTATCTTGAAAAACTTATTCCTATACCGACGCTTCTGGAATCTAGTACCGGAAAGACTTTAGCATTACGGTTGGAAAACATGTTTTCTGTCTTGTCAATTGCGGAAACGGAAAGATATGCGACAAACCAACCAAGCAAAACTTGAGACAAATAATGCCTGTCGTCATTGATTCGGCTCATTCCCGCGAATGTTGAACAAACGTAAAACGCGGATTTCAACCAAATACGATCCGTCATTCGTGCCGCAACTAAAAACGGCGTTGCTCCAATAAAAGCATGTCCGCTAAAAGAGTTGTTATCTTGGAATGGACGCCACGCGGAATGATAAGAACGAAAGTCGCAAGGTCGCGAGCATCCCAACATCAATTGTCCTAAAAGAAGCGTCGGTGTTCCCACTAAATAAGAGCGAATCGTCCGCGATGAAAGTTCGCCGACAAAATGATCCGCAAAATAATCGCACCCGTATTTTTGCGCAAGACAGTAAGCTCCCGCTGTTATTCCAAAAATAGGAATCCATAATGCGCCTTCGCCAAAAAATTTGAAACTCTTCGAGACGTCGTCTGCCAATAACGATCTCATATCATTCTGATACCAATCACGAACATCTTGATCCACCGAAGTGTTAGAAAGAACGGCATGAAATCCCGTTGCAAGCCCCAAACGATATAATGTGTCAAAGGAATAATAATTTTTGTGATCGTTGCAGATTTTTTTCCACAGCGTAAAAACTGGTTGTTGAGATTGTTGTTGACAATAGGCAATCAATCGGTCATCGACCTCGTCCGTCCACCGCTTAAATTTTAAACGATGTGTTGGTCGCAATAAATTTGCAGAGGAAAAATATAGATTTTCATTGGCAACATCAAAGAGTTTTGGGGAAGCGGCAACAGAACAGAACGGTAAATGCTTACTTTCCTGCCGCTGAATAATGGGATTTCCTGAGAGAAAATCTTGGTGTTTTTGCCAATGTGTTAGCATGGGGGGGGGGGGCTGTACGCAATATACTGGTTTTGTGATTTTACAGCTTCATTTGCCGTTAAAAAGACATGACCAAAGCAAAGGAATACACCAATGATCATGATGCAAAAGATAAATTTGAAATAAACTGGAGTGGGAGTAAAAAGCGTCATTTTTTCTTAAAACTTGTAACTGTTTAGTATTGTTGTGATTTTTCCGTGATTAAGTATTTTCGTAAACGTCCATGATAGCAACTAAAACTATTTCGTTCCCCTTATTGCTTGTGTTTTAATGTTCAGTAGATGATTTTTCATAGGTTCGTCTAGGTTGAATCTCAATCATTGAGAGAAGTGTATCAATGGCAGAAAAAATAGTAAAGACCAATTTTCCCCAAAATACAAAAAAATACAGGAACGTTATGAAAGTTTTTCTTTTACTCACTCACGTTACGCAGCGTCTCAATTCAGCTCGAAGTATGATGTTATTCTTCTCACACTTGAAATATCCTTTTCACATTTTGGAGAGGGCTTAATTTATAAAATCCCCTTAGTAGCAACAAAGCCCCCGGTATGCGTCCTTATTCCTTATTTTTCGCTCCATTGTTTTGATAACAATCCATGATCTAAAAAATAAGGTCATAGAGCGAGTTTGGGGGCTTTGTTGGATACTAAGGGGATTTTATAAATAAGGGCTGCCATGGTAAAGCCGTTTGGGTAACGATGCAGACGCCAAGTGCGGATTGAGTTGGCTTGGAAACTGACGCCATCGTGTTCTATTGCGTTTGCAAATATGGTCGCTCAAAAATGACATAAGCAGGGAAAGTTCAACTCTTACGACAGTGTTGATCGTTCATCACGTCCCTAAAGTCCCTTTTGTCCCCGAAATGTCTCTGTTTTGATGAAAGCCGAAATTTCAAGTGTGAGGAAGATATTCTACTTGAGGGAGTGTAGAATAATCACTCCGCATTACGCTGTAGAGTTGTCCGGTACGGATTGATTGGGTTTGATCGACTGAATAGTTACACAAAATCAACGAACAATGCTTTGGCGGTTTTTTTAATTAGCGTGCGTAACATGAGTTACTCATCAATTGATGTGAAAGTTGTTATTTTAGGGAGTTTTATGCCTTTCGTGCTCACTCTTTTTCGCACCATCCCTATTTGTCCGGATTAACCGCAAACCGATGAACAGGAAGGAAGTTTTCCAAAAATGTTCCAGTTACCCAGTCATTCATGTTGACACTTTTGTATTGCTAGTACATAATAATTGTTAGTAGGATTACTGACTCGTGTTACGTATGAGCTATCGTAACTATTCAGCCGCTCCAACACAATCAATCCGCACTGGGCGTCTGAATAGTTATCCGAAAGATTTTACTATTGCCGCCCTTATTTTTTTACCGCAAAGGCGAAAAAGTCGCACAAAGGATTTATAACGAACAACCTTTGTGCGCCTTCGTTGCCGTGGTGGTAAAAAATAAGGAAATAAAGACGCATATTGGCGCGATTCGGGCTAATAAGGGAAAAAAGGAAAAAGTTGATAAATAAGGGCGGCAATAATAATATGTTCCGGTAAAATTGACGGTAACTATTCCGTTGTCCGTCGGCGGATTTATTTGGTTTGAGCGACTGAACTGAATCGTTACGTTTCCTGAATGTTAATCGCTCATGCGTAACATGAGTTACTGATATACAAAATCACAATTATAGTATCTTTAAAAATTCATATTTTCTGATACTGCTTGTCAAGCCCCGAATGATTATCGAATGACTAACCCTCGTAAAACGAAATGGGATTATGGCAAAAGCAAAAAGTTGGCACGCGGTTGATTTTTTAAAACAACCGGCAAATTTTCCGGCGAAACTGGTTTGCGTGCTTTTTGGGGATGACGCTTTTCTCAAATTTCGTGCGTGTCAAGCGTTACGCAAACAGTTGTTGGCGGAAGGCGATGCGGAATTTTCATTAAGCCGCTATGAAGGGAATCAAACGGTTTTTTCCGCCGTGCAAAAAGAACTGGCAATGATGACGATGTTCGGTGGCGGACAACGTGTCGTTGTGATTGACAACGCTGATCCGTTCGTTACGAAATACCGCGCGGAGTTGGAAAGTTATGCCGACGCTCCCTCCAAAAACTCGAATCTGATTTTGTTGTTGAATACATTTCCATCGAATACGCGGTTGTATAAAATTGTTGACTCTTCCGGTTTTTTGATGGATTGCAGTTCGCTTTCTGAACGCGAGATTCCGAAATGGCTGACGGATTGGGCGAGCCATGAACATCAAGTTTCTTGCGACGTCGCTGCCGCGGAATTGTTGGTCGATTTTGTCGGAACGGAACTTGGTTTGCTCGATCAGGAATTAGCAAAACTATCGCTTTCTGTCGCGCCGGGAGCAAAGCTTACCGCAAAAATTGTGCAACAACAAGTCGGTTCATGGCGGTCGCGCACGACTTGGGAAATGTTGGATTTGGCGTTGGACGGCAATGTGCCGGAAGCAATACGCCAACTGGATTTATTGTTGCAAGCGGGCGAAACGCCGGTTGGTCTTCTTGCGCAAGTCGCTTACACGCTCCGGCGATTCGCGGCGGCAACACAATTAATTCTTGACGCTGAAAAACAAGGCAAACGAATCGCGCTTCAAACGGCATTGGAACAAGCGGGAATCAAACGGTTTGTTTTGCAAAAAGCGGAATCGCAACTCAAAAAATTGGGACGTTATCGCGGTGAAAAATTATCGGGCTGGTTACTTCATACGGATCTTGCTCTCAAAGGCGACAGTCGCGTCGCCCCACGAATCATTCTTGAAAAATTATTATTACAAATTGCCGCCCCGCAACTTCGATTGTCTAAACCATAATGTGAAAAGCGTGAAAAAGCGGAAAGAAAAATTCAATATTATGCCTGAAAAAACACTTCCTTTTGACCGTGAATTTATCGAAAATTTAACGCAAAAATATCCGACGCCGTTTTACATTTACGACGAAAAAACGTTGCGGCGTTACGCTCGTTTGTTCAACGAATCTTTTGCGTGGAACGCCGGATTCCAGGAGTTTTTCGCAGTCAAAGCGAACCCCAATCCGGAAATTTTGAAAATTCTCAAATCGGAAAAACTCGGCGGCGACTGTTCGAGTTTGCCGGAATTGCTTCTTTGCGAGCGTGTCGATATTCGCGGCGAATTGATTATGTTCACGTCCAACAACACGCCGTCGCAGGAATTTGTCAAAGCCAAAGAACTGGGCGCGATTATCAATCTTGACGACATCGCTCATTTGCCGTTTCTGGACAAATGCGCGGGCATACCGGAATTGATTTCGTTTCGCTGGAATCCCGGCATGTTGCGGGAAGTCGAAAGTGTCATCGGGAATCCGGTGGACGCAAAGTACGGTTTAACGACGGAACAAATTTTCGAGGCGTTCGCTCTTGCCCGAAAAAAAGGCGTAAAACGCTTCGGACTGCACACGATGGTTGCGTCTAACATGCTAAAGGAAGATTTTTTCGAGTTCACCGCGAAAACCATTTTTGAATTGGCATTGGAAATTGAGCGTCGTCTTGGAATCAAAGTGGAATTTGTCAATCTCGGCGGCGGATTCGGCACGGCATATCGCCCCGAAGAACCGCCGTTGAATTTGCGGGAAGTCGGCGAGCGGATTCACAGTGTTTACGACCAAATGATTTCTCCGACCAATCTTGCTTCGTTGAAAATTTTCACCGAATCGGGACGTTGGATTGCGGCGGAAGCCGGAACGTTAATCACCCGCGTCATTCACGAAAAGAAAATTTACAAACATTATTTCGGCGTTGACGCCTGCATGGCGAATCTGATGCGTCCCGGCATGTATGGCGCGTATCATCATATTACCGTGCTTGGAAAATCGAGCACACCGAATCCTCTGACAGAAAAAGTGGATATTATCGGTTCGCTCTGCGAGAATTGCGATAAATTTGCGATTGACCGCAACCTGCCGAAATTGGAAATCGGTGATTTGTTGGCGATTCACGACGCGGGAGCGCACGGTTACGCGATGGGCTTTCAATACAACGGGAAATTGCGATGTGCCGAATTGCTCTTACAAGAAGACGGTTCCGTGCGAATGATCCGCCGCGCGGAAACTATCGAAGATTATTTTGCGACGCTGAAGTTTTAGTATCTCCCAGATTGAAAATTAGGGTATTCTATAATAACTAGTCATCTCTGAAAAATATCTTTAATGCTATAGTAACATCTTGTCCTTCTCCAAATGTGTGTTATAATTTGCAACGTTATTTGTCGTTTCTCGTTGTTTTTTATTAAAAACCTTGCAATTTTGGTCAAAATATACTCAACATGCATCCACGTCCCGATTCTCAAAAGTCCGG
>JAIRYX010000340.1 GCA_031267635.1 Planctomycetaceae bacterium | reverse complement strand
TAAGAATCATCGATTTTTTAGACCTCGTGAACGACGACCCAAAAAAAATCAAAAAAATACGTGCCACTATCAAAAAACTCTTGCAAAGCACCGCGTAATATTTGTGTTAATACTTTTGGATATAAGCTGCCTGTATTGGGTTTCGGGGCTTCGTACAATACGAGGATTGGCGTTTTGCTGTGCAGTAAAATATAAAATCCGTCCACGCGATATATAAGTTTCACCGTCGCAATAACAACGCTATTCGCATTTTACCATACCGAACGAAGAGATAACAAATATCCACGCTTACAAGAGCGCCGAAAATTCCACCATAAAACACAAACATCAAAAAATAAAGAAACACCTGCGCAAGCAGTAATACAAGAGCAGGGGTGTTTTTTCTCGGCGTATCTATGATAAAATAGACATCATAACTCATGTTACGCATGAGCGATTAACATTCAGGAAACGTAACTATTCAGTCGCTCAAATCAAATAAATCCGTACCGGACAACGGAATAGTTACCGTCAATTTTACCGGAACATATTATTATTGCCGCCCTTATTTATCAACTTTTCCCTTAGTAGCCCGAATCGCGCCCACATGCGTCTTTATTCCCTTATTGTTCGTTCCATTTGTTTTGATAACAATCCATGGTCTAAAACATCAGGGCATAAGGGCGCGCGTTTGAGGGCTTTGTTGGCTACTAAGGGAAACTTGATAAATAAGGGCTGCAATAGTAAAGTCTTTCGGATAATTATTCAGACGCCCCGTGCGGATTTATTGGGTTGGAGCGGCTGAATAGTTACGATAGCCCATGCGTAACATGAGATCATAAAGATTTTACAAAGTCATTTTCACCAACGCTTTTTGAATTATGCCAACTGACAAAAAATATGCTGCAAAAGTTCTTCGACGGCTTAAAAAGAAATACACGGAAGCTCGATGTGCTTTGCATTATGAAAATCCTTTACAGATTCTTGTGGCAACAATTCTTTCGGCACAATGTACCGACGTCCGTGTCAATATTGTTACCAAAGATTTGTTTCAAAAATATCGTTCCGCACGGGATTTTGCGGCGGCTAATCTGAATGAACTCGAAAATGATATTCGTACTACCGGATTTTTTCATAACAAAGCGAAAAATATCAAAGCCGCTTGCGAAATTCTTGAACAGACATACCATGGCGAAGTTCCGGCGGATATGGAGAAATTGATACAACTTCCCGGTGTTGGGCGAAAAACCGCAAACTGCGTTTTGGGAAACGGCTTCGGAATTGCAGTCGGAGTTGTTGTCGATACACATGTGGAACGTCTTTCGCATCGGATTGGATTGAGCGAATCGAATACGCCGGAGAAAATCGAACGAGATTTAATGCCGTTGTTTCCAAAATCGGAATGGATTGGCATAAGTCATCGGCTGATTTTTCACGGACGTGAAACGTGTTCCGCAAGAAAACCTTGTTGCGAAGATTGCTTGCTCAACGATATTTGTCCAAGAATCGGCGTTCAGTAGAAAATATTCTTATGGCAACGTCTAAACCACTGCGTTTTCAAAACTACAATATCGTAAAAGACGATACTTAACAAATAGTACAGTAAAAAGAGAAGTTTTTTGGAAGTTTCCTTATGATATTTTTATTCGTCAATAATTCGTGTACTTGCGGCTAAAAAATAAGCAGTAAAAGATTCCCTAAAGTTTTTCAATCTTCCTCCTCGTATTCGTCTTCCTCCCAATCCTCGTTTTCCCATTCCTCATCAGTTTCTTCTTCCCAATCTTCTTCCGATTCCCAATCGCCGCCGGATTTAATATCCACTTCGTCGGGATATTGCATATTGACGTCGGCTACGGAATCTTCATCCTCCTCCTCGCCATCATATTCGTCATTGTTTTCTTCGTCCGCATCCACTTCTTCATAAACGTATTCGTATTCCCATTCGTCGCCTTCCGTGTCGGTGTTGTCGATAACGTCGCTGTCGGTAATCGGCACAACGCCAAACGGATTATTTACCGCTTTGCTTATTGGATTTAAATTTTTATGCGATAGATGGAGAATTTCAAATTCTTCTTCGTTTTTGAGCGGTTTCTTTGTATTCGGTTTAATTTCCGTCAACATGGAGTCGTCCACCGGAATAACCGGACCAACACCCGCTTCAATACGTGACGGTTTTGGCGGTTTTTGCGGCATTTGCGGAACGGCAACCGGCACAAGATTTGGTGCGATGTTCGGCGGCGTGCTTCGCCCTGTTGCGTGCCCTTGATGCCGACGGATTTGAGTATCTTCCGCGATACGATGTTCCGCCGACGTTTGCGGCGATGAAAATCGTTCCGAATGCGGCTGTTTTTCAGATTGCTGCCTTGCGGACGGCTGTTTTTCTGCTGCGTTGTTGGAAGCTGTAAGTACGGGTTCCATCTCGGCAAGCCGCGACCGCCATTGTTGCAGCGTCATAATCACATCACGGGGATGCGACCCATTTGGCTCGCCGACAATTCCATCGTCGTACATAAAATCGACAATCCTCGCCGAACGTTGATAGCCAATCTTAAACTTGCGTTGAATCAACGAAATGCTCGCTTTTCCTTTTCCTTCCCGAAGTACATATTCCACGACTTCATTGAACAATTCGTCGCGCGGGTCAGTCAACATGCTAGACGCTCCGCCTTCGGTTTTCAGTTCGACAAGTTCTTTTACGTAGTCCGGCGTATCGGTTGCCACGCTCTCAATGACGTCGTCGATTTCCGCGTTTTCGACAAGAATGCCTTGTCCTCGCACCAATTGACTTGTGCCGGGTTTGAGAAAAAGCATATCGCCGTGACCGAGCAATTTGTCCGCACCGATGGCGTCGAGAATCACTTGACTATCCGTGCGCGACGCCACCTGAAACGCAAGCCGCGCCGGTAAATTCGATTTGATCAATCCGGTAATTACATCGACCGTTGGTTTTTGCGTCGCCAAAACGAGATGAATTCCGACCGCGCGGCTTTTTTGCGCTAAACGAATAATATGATCTTCCACTTCTTTTGCGGCGGTCATCATCATATCCGCCATTTCGTCGGCGACAATCACTAAATATGGCATCGAACGCGGCGTGTTTTCCCATTCTTCGTCCGATTGCGGCTTGACGCGATTGTAAAGCTCTTCTTCGGTCAATGCGTTGTATTCGCTTAATTGCCGAACTCTTGCGTTGGCGAGAATTTGATAACGCTGCTCCATTTTTTCCACGACCCAGCCGAGAATCGCTTCCGCTTTTTTCATATCGGTAACGACAGGGTGCATGAGGTGCGGAATGGATTGATACGGACTCAACTCGACCATTTTCGGATCAATCAAAATCATGCGACATTCTTCCGGCGTGCGCGTCATCAAAATCGAAACGATGATTGAATTGAGACAAACGCTTTTTCCGCTTCCTGTTTGACCGGCAATGAGTAAGTGCGGCATTTTCGCAAGGTCAATCACCAATGGCTCGCCGACAACATCTTGTCCCAAAAAAATCGGAACCGCCATTTTCGCTTTGATTTTATCCGGCGTTTTTTCAATGACTTCACGCAACCGTACTTTCTGCCGTTGTGGATTTGGTAATTCCACGCCAACCGTATTCTTTCCGGGAAGCGGCGCGACAATACGAACGCTTTCCGCACCGCCCATCGCAACGGCAAGATCATCCGTGAGACCATGGATTTTTTTCAATTGCACTCCGCGTTCCAATTGAATTTCAAATTGCGCAATGACAGGACCGCATTGAACGTTGACAACATTGACATTCACGCCAAAATTGGAAAACGCTTCTTCGAGGAGTTTCCCTTGTCGCCGAGCATCTCGTTCTTGTTGCCCTTTGTCGAGATTTTCGCCTTCCAACAACAAATCCAGCGACGGCAATTCATAATCGCTTTCCGCCGCATCATCATCTTCTTCTTCGTCGCCTTGATCTTCGTAAGTCGGTGTTTGTTTGGGCGAATATGGCGGTGATTGCAATACAGTTTCGTGCGGAGTAGGAACTGTTTGATGATTCGTCAAACTGTTTCCCGATGTTTTCTTTTCCGGTGTTTCGTTGATTTCGTCTTCTTCCTCTTCGCTTTCGTCTTCTTCGTTATCATTTTCATCCTCCTCATATCCACTACTGTAACCATTTGTGTCTTCATCCGCGATGGTTATCGTTTTCGGACTGATTTCTTCTGGCTCCTCTTTTTCATCGTTGATTTCATCAATTTCCGCGTTCTGATTTTTTTCGGGCAAAATTGATCGTGGTCGTCGCGATATATCGGTTTTCAAAACCAGTCTTTTCTCGCGTCTGAAAGTCTTGGGTTCCGTGTCGTTTCCAAACGGATACAATCCGAAAAGCCACAAACCAATACGGATAATAGAGTAATCGCAAGCCAAAACAAGTCCTGAAAGAAGACAACACGAAAAAAGAATCGTTACTCCAATCGGGGCGAAATAAGCATTGAGAAAATAATGAACCGTTACGCCGAGATAACCGCCGGGACCGATCATCGGTCCGTCCCATTTTCCAGTAAAATGAACGCTTGCAAGTCCGTCCGTGCCGACAAAAATGAGAACTAATCCAATCAAACGCACGAAGATTTGATCCATTTTTTTTTCGTACCAATGATAAACAATGAATACGATAAACGACGCCAAAAGAAGATACGCGGAATATCCGACCGCGTTAAAAAGCCACGACGCAAGATACGCTCCGTACTTTCCGCCCCAATTTTGATAATTTTCCGGCGTTGGAATTTGCAGTGAATCGGGCGGGTCGGCGCTCGAATAACTAAATAAACAAGCTGCAAGCAATGCAGTCAATCCAATCAACACAATGCTTTGCACACGATTCAACACGTCGTTTTCTCCTCAATATATATGCGAAATTATGAAAAATTTCTGCTTATTTTGTCTTTGGGGAAGTCTTACTTTTTTAGAAAAATGCCATAATATGTATTTTGAAAGCATCTTATTAACTATGACAAGGACTTTTGCCTGTAAGCAAAAAACATCAAGAAATTGTACAGTACATCTTCCGATTACGCAAGACGCGTATCCAAAAACTATAGACGATTCCACTCGGGATAAAATTGCCTGATTATTTCGTTTTTTGAAAACGCAATTAGAACACTATGGCGCCAGTTGCCCAAGCCAAATCAATCCGCACGGCTATTAAGGGAATCTTGATAAATAAGGGCGGCAATAATAAAGCCGTTCGGGCAACTGAATAGTTACCTTCTAAAAACATACACGGATCATTTTTTAAAAAATACGCGTCTTTTTTAAAAAAAGATACGGACAATTACAATGGAAAATACTTACACAGACCTCATGCGTCACATGAGTGACTCAGTGCGGGTTACTTTGGCTTGGAAAACTGAATCGTTACAGGATTGTAGAAATCAATCCCTCCCTAAAATGTGAAATAAGCAGAACATTGCAAGAAGGGAACGCCAGCAATTTTGTCAGTCACAATCGTCGGCAGTGTGCGTGCGATCAATTAGCGGTAAAACGATATAGAATAATTATGCAGGAGCAAATTCAACTTGTCCCTGCATATATTTCTTTCGGCTTATTATTCCAGAGCTGCCAGCGCGATTTCAATTCGTCCGAACGGTGCGCTGACTTGAATTCCGGCAACTGCGCCGCGAATTGCCGCTATTGATTCGCGGGCAATTTCAATGCCGACAGCAAGTTGTTCGTCTCGCGATTGAGACGAAACTGCTTCCATCCGATACATTGTCGCGTCGGGAATGACGACGCCCGGCACTTCGTTTCGCATAAATTGTGCGTTCCGATAACTTGCAAGAGGCCAGATTCCCGCAAGAATCGGAATTGGACGCCCACCTGCCGCATTGCCGATTTCTTCAAGAAACGACTTCAAGAAATTCGAGTCGAACACTGGTTGCGTGATGGCAAATTCTGCACCGGCTTCAATTTTCCGTTTAAAACGGTCAATTTCCCGTTTTCTGTCCGGAGAAGTCGGGTCAAGTCCAACGCCAATAACCGCTTGAGTTGGCGGTTCCAACGTTTGACCGCCCAAATCCACGCCGTGATTCAGCCGTCGCTGCACGGCGCACATTCCAATCGAATCGGTATCGAACACACCGGTTGCGTTGGGATAATGCCCTAATTTCGGCGGATCGCCGGTGACAAAAAGAATGTTTCGCACTCCTGCCGCCGCACAACCGAGCAAGTCTGCCTGCATTCCGATTAAATTCCGGTCGCGGCAACAGACATGCAAAATCGTTTCGATATGCGCCTCGTTTTGCAGACGTTCCGCCGTAATTAACGATGAAATCCGCGAGCTGGCACGCGGTCCGTCCGGCAAGTTAATTGCGTCAATCCCGTGCCGATGCAAAGTTTTCGCCTTTTCAATCGTTGCCGCTAAATCGTACCCGCGAGGCGGCACGATTTCCACCGTTGTCACCCATTGCCGGTTTGCCAATTTCCACGCAAGCCGCGAACGCTCGGAAAATTGCAATTCCGGCTTTTCTTCCACATCTTGCTGTAGATTCTGAATCACGTTGGTTTCTGACGTCCTGGCACGCGAAAGCGGTTTAATCATTTTCGCAATTTCGGCGATATGTTCCGGCGTTGTCCCGCAACATCCGCCGACCGCCGCCGCACCGAGAGTAATATAACGCATTGCGTATGTCGCAATATATTCCGGCGAACAATAATAAATCGTACGTCCTTCAAACTCTTTCGGCATTCCGGCATTCGGCTGCACGATAAGCGGTAGTTTGGCGACTTGGATTGCCTGTTCGACCGCTTCGAGAATGCCGTCCGGTCCCATGCCGCAGTTAACGCCAACCGCGACTAATTGCGATTTTCCAACATGAAACGGCGAAAATAACCGCTGCACGGTTTCGCCCGACGCCGATTCGCAACCACGAACAATAGCGCAAGACAAAATATAAGGAATATCCGGCAATGTTTGCATCGCCTTAATGCAAAGTTCGAGCGCGGCACGGGACGGCTGCGTCTCAAAAATAAGCACGTCCGCGCCAGCGTCTTTCAACGCAACGGCTTGTTCGACAATCGCACCAATTCGTTCTTGTTCCGAATGAATGCCGGAATAAATTTGTCCGATAGAGCCGGCAATGAACACCTGACGATCCGCTTCCGCCGACGCTTCACGAGCTAGTTGAACTCCGGCATGATTGATCGCGGCAACTTTGTCGGCAATACCATATTTTTCAAGAACAAGACGGTTCGCGCCGTAAGTATTTGTTGTCAAAACATCCGCTCCGGCATTACAATAATCGGAATGAATATTTTTAACTAATTTTGGTTCACTCAAATTCAGCTCGTCGTAACAACGGTTCGTAAAAATGTGCCGACGGTACAACTCCGTTCCCATCGGACCGTCGAAAACAAGGATTCCATGATGAACAGCTTCACTGAAAGACGGAGTTTTGCCGTTATTTGTTAATTGAATCATTTTTATCTTTTTATTTGTTTCTTTTGTAATGAGTCTTTTAAGAAAAGTTTACAGCATATAATGTAAGCGTAAAATATGATAGGGAACTTCTAAAAAACTCCCCAAAATATTCGTAAGCCCTTATTTTTCAACGGTCGCATTTGTTGTAAATAAGGGCTGCAATAGTAAAGCCGTTAGGTTACAGGAACAATATAGTCATTCTTTGAAAAAATACAGCATAAGGTAGATGATTTACTTGTTTTCTATCATCTTTCTAAAGATCCCAAACAGATAATCGGAATCGCGCGGACCGGCGCTGGATTCCGGATGATATTGCACGGAAAAAAGCGGATGTTTCTTATGCCGCATCCCTTCATTCGTGCGGTCGTTCAAATTGACGTGTGTCGGCTCGATGTCGTCCGCCGAAAGCGATTGCTGATCCACGCAAAAGCCGTGATTTTGCGAGGTAATCTCGACTCTTTCCGTCGCCAAATGCAGTACCGGTTGATTGGCGCCGCGATGTCCGAACTTCAATTTGTACGTCGTGCCGCCCAATGCCAACCCCAGCAACTGATGTCCAAGGCAAATGCCGAATATCGGAATCCGCCCGATGAGTTTGCGGATTGACTCGATAGCGTACAACACTGCCGACGGATCGCCGGGACCGTTCGAGAGAAACACGCCGTCCGGATGAAGCGCAAGCACATTCTCTGCCGGAGTATTCGCCGGAACCGCAGTTACGTCAAAACCGTGGCTCGCCAAACACCGCAAAATATTATGCTTGATTCCGAAATCATACGCGACCACTTTATAACGTTTCGCCGATTCGGGTTCTTGTGTCAACCAAGGACACGGCTCGTTCCAGTGATACGGTTCCTTGCAAGTGACCGTGTTAACCAAATCTATCCCGACCAATCCCGGCGAATCCTGCGCCCGACGCACAAGCTCCCGCATGTTCCAATCTCCGGCGGCGACGACCGCTTTCATCGCCCCTTTTTCGCGGATATGTTTCGTAACCGCCCGTGTGTCGATTTCGCTGATACCGACAATCTGATGCTGTTTGAGAAACGTATCCAGCGAACCGGTCGCCCGCCAGTTGGAAGGAATGTCGCAATGCTCGCGCACAATAAATCCCCGAACATGCGGAGTAAACGATTCAAAATCTTCCGGGTTGATCCCGGTGTTGCCGATCAAAGGATAAGTCATCGTCACGATTTGCCCCGCGTAAGACGGATCGCTGAGTATCTCTTGATAACCGGTCATCGACGTATTAAAAACGATTTCTCCCTCGCGAATCCCTTCATAACCGAAAGCGATTCCCGAAAAAAAGCGTCCATCTTCAAGCACTAAATAGCCGTGCATAGGAAATTTAAATTTGTAAAGGATAAAAAGGATAACAGGGTGTGTGAATAACAAAAGGAACAAGAAAGCGGCTTGGGACAGGATTTGCCGACGTTCCCCAAGCGTCTCCCCTGAGTGATAAAAGTCTCAAGAGAAAATATCAGAAAAATTATCGCCGAGCGTCTGATGCAAAATATCGGTCACTCTGGCGTCCTATCTTTCCAATAACCGCCTACCGCGAGCCAACAACAATTTGTTTAGCAATAAGTTCTTTCTATGGTATTTTTCGCGTTGTAAATTTTGCTATTCTGTATTTTTATTTGGGCAACTTAGCCCTATTCAATTTCAATCATATTGTTTTTGTACCACAATTTTTGCCCGCTTATTTCACATTTTGAGGAGGGAATTGATTTATACAATCCTGTAACGATTCAGTTTTCCAAGCCAAAGGAATCCGCACTGAGTAACAATCTTAATAAGGACGACGTCTCCATTGACTGGTTATCCGAAAGATTTTACTATTGCCGCCCTTATTTTTTAGATCATGAATTTTTATCAAAACAAGGGAACGAAAAACAAGGGAATCAAGGGCGCATATTAGTGGTGCAGTTCGGGCTACTAAGGGAATTTTATCAATAAGGGCGGCAATAATAATATTTTTCGGTAAAATTGACTGTAACTATCCAGTGTTGACCAGTGTGAATTGATTTGGCTTGGGCAACCGATGCCATAGCGTTCTATTGCGTTTTCAAATATTGTCCCCCAAAAACGAAATCATCAAATTTTTGCGAATATTTTGAAATTTATACAAATGTCGGATTATTTCGTTTTTGGGGAGCTTAATCTTTTAGAAACCTATTAAGCAAAAAACATCAAAGAATTGTACAGTAAGTCTTCCAACTACGCAAGACGCGTATCCCAAAATTATAGGTAATCCCACGCTTTTTCGGAGATGGATTGCCGATCAGTTTGCATCACATCCTGAACATGTTTCCGACCATTTTGTCAAAATTTTTTGTCAAAGGTTATCGTATGAAAGATACTCGTACCAGTTCCAAACTTAATACCGATCATCGACGTACCAAGTTGCGTGATGGTAGTACAAAGTCACGCAATTTCACTTGGCATTTTTTATATCAAGGGAAATGGAGGAACTTCATACTATAGTCAACTTTACCGGAAAATATTATTATTGCCGCCCTTATTTATAAAATTCCCTTATTAGCTCGAATTGCACCAATCTGCGCCCTCTTATTCCCTTATGTTTCGTTCCATTGTTTCGGTAACAATCTACCATGATCTACAAAATAAGGGCATAAGGGCGAGTTTAGAGGGCTTTGTTGGCTACTAAGGGAAACTTGATAAATAAGGGCTGCAATGATAAAACCGTTCGGGTAACGATGCAGTTGCCCAGTGCGGATTTACTTGGTGTGAGCAACTAATACCAGGGAACTTCTAAAAACATCATTTTCAAGAAAGAGCATATCACACCAATATGCGATTTTGTAAAAGTCCAGTTGATCATTCTGTCTAAAAACGATTGTAGCCGCGCAATCTAAAACGATAGATTTTCTGTTGTTCGTAACACGATGCTTCGCCGATTCCTTGACAAATTTTCCAACTATGCGATAATCAACGATTGTTTTGGCAACGTAGGGGCGTTGTCATTGGTTTTAACTTTCGACAACCAGTCGTTTTGTCGGAAATTTGCGTAAAATATCCGACTCAATGGCGGCTGTTTTGACTACTTTTTGGGAGAATGATTTCATGCCGCTTCCTCTTTCCAGTCCGCAACTGACAACTACAAATATCAAAAAAATCGCGATTCTATTTTCCGGTGGTCCTGCGCCGTCGGCAAACTCGGTCATTGGCAGCGCGGCGCTTTGTTTTGCTCGTGCCGGCATCGAAGTTTATGGTATGTTGAACGGTTATACGCATCTTGAAAACTACAAGGAAGGGGATAAACTCGAAGAAGACGCGGCTTATGTTCGTCTTGACAAAAATATCAGCGAAGGTCTTCGTTCCGCACGCGGAATTGTGATTGGAACCGCTCGCGCGAATCCCGGTAAACCGCTTAAACATCCCGAAGACCTCAAAGACGCAAAAAAACGCGAACCATTGACCAACGTTTATTATGCGCTTCGCTCGCTCGGCGTGGATGCTTTGATTTCTATCGGTGGCGACGATACGCTTACCACTGCCGCGAAATTTCAATTGATTCAAAAAGAACTTCCGCCCAATGAACCGCGAATCAAAGTCGTTCATCTTCCGAAAACTATCGACAACGATTATCAAGGAATTGATTTTACTTTCGGATATTTTACGGCGGTAGAATTTCTGGCGGCGGAACTTCGCAACTTGCTTGCCGACTCCGAAGCAACAAACACCGGTTACATTTGTCAGTTGATGGGACGCAAAGCGGCATGGCTTGCTTACGGCGCGATGATTGCCAGCGAAGCGAGCATGGTGATTGGTCTTGAAGATATTCCTCCGGAATGGGAAATGACCGAAGAAAGCCGTGATCCCGCGACAAACGAAGTGATTCGCAACGAAGACGGTACGCCGTTGATGCGGAAAGTGATCAATATTAAAAAATTAGTAGATCGTTGTGTGGACGTATTAATTGCCCGAGAAACCGAAGGGAAGAAAAGTTTTGTCGCTGCAATTTCCGAGGGAATCGCCGAATATCTTCCGCTTTCGGAAATTGAAATGTGTCTGTCGCGCGATGAATACGTTTCGCTCAAACCGGATTCGTTTGGGCATTTTCCGGTATCGCAGCTCAAATATACCAGTCGGCTTGGACGGCTTATTGCTGACGAGTACCAAAAACGTATCGGCAAATCGCGCAAGATGGTTGGTCTGCAATTCGGTTACGAATGTCGGTGTCACACTCCAACCGCATTTGATATTATTCTTGGAAGTCAGCTTGGCGTTGGAGCGTACCGTGCACTTTGTGAAGCGGAAAAAGACGCGGTGATGATCTCCGTGACCGGTAATCTTGAATTGGTGTTCGCTCCATTTGAAGACCTGATTGACTTCTCAATTTTGCGGGCGTATCAACGTCCGGTCACTGTCGGTAGCGATTTCCATCAACTGGCGCGTTATATTGAGGCGTGGGTGAAGTGAACTCGCATCGCATTTTGATAAATGCGAGAATGTGAAACTTGTAAGGACGACGTTTGCTGTCGTCCTGTAGTTTTTATTTGTTATTCATATTGAACTATTTGACCGCACTTTCTTTTTTTAATCTTACTTTTCTATGTCCGTATCTGATGAAAAAGTTTTGGTTGTTCCTACGTCGTTGTTTCAAACGTTGGGATATTTCCAAGGGTTTAATAAAGACGTTGCTCGATATTTTCCGACCTTGATTACGGCGGAAAATATGTCGTTTCGTCCGCGAGTGGACGCGGAAAACGATCCGAGTTTCAAGCAGTTGATTCCGTACATGATTTTTTCTTACACGAACGCAACCGACGGCAAAATGTTTGTTTTTCAGTATGTTCGCGGCAAGGGAATGGGCGAAAAACGATTACATAACAAACGAAGCGTCGGAATCGGCGGACATATTTCGTTGGTTGATCTTGCGGAGGGACAAACGCAAGGAAACGATTTGTATCAACGCGGCATGTTACGGGAACTCGAAGAAGAGGTCGATTTACGGTCGCCTTACACGCAACAGTGTGTCGGACTGATTAATGATGACGAAACGGAAGTCGGACGTGTTCATCTTGGCATCGTGCATCATTTTCGGTTAGAACGTCCTGATTTGACCTCGCGCGAAACCGATTTGATTGAGTCCGGTTTTCTGCCGATAGAAACGCTCCTGGACGATCTCAACGGTTTTGAAACATGGTCGTCAATTTCGTTAAAGGCATTATTTGAAGCGTCTTGAGATTTTGCTGATTATTTCGTTTTTGGAGTTTTGTTGGCTACTAAGGGAAACTTGATAAATAAGGGCTGAAATAGTAAAGCCGTTCGGGTAATGATGCCGTACAAAGTCACATCATTTCACTTGACATTTTTCAACGTAAAATCCCTATAAATTTGACATTGTTCATATCAAAAGGGAAATTGAGGAAATTCGTACTAACAGTTGCCCAATGCGGATTTATTTAGCTTGAGCAACTGACGCCACCGTTTTCTATTGCGTTTTCAAAGATTATCCCCCAAAATCGAAAAGAACCATTGCTCCTTTTTGATTTTGGGGCTTCACTACTGCCAACCGATCACTCATCGGAAAATAGCGTGAACGGTTATACGATTTCAATGATACGAATGGACTGTTTCAATTCCGAGCAAGCGGTTGGTTTCGGACAGCAACTGTTCAAAACGTACCGGTTTCGGAAGGAGAGCGTCGCATTTCATCCAGCGGCGTTCTGATTCGGACGACATCGAAAAATCAAGACCGTATTTACTGTTTGCTGAACTGACAATGATAATCGGCAGGTCAGGACGCTGCTTTTTAATATGATAAGCAAGCGTGAAACCGCTGTCCGGATTTTCCATTTCAAGGTCGGTAATGATCAGGTCAAAATTTTTTGTGCCAATCAATTCACCGGCTTCTTTGGCTCCAGCGGCAGCGGTAACGGTAAATCCCTCTTGGGCTAATCGGTCAATGTTTGTTCCGCGAAAATCGGAGTTATCGTCAACAAAAAGAATTTCAAATGTTTTTGTCGTGGTCATATTTTAATGTCCTTTCGGGCTATTGTTGAGGCGACAGGTTGCAGATGCCGGATTCCAGCATTGGTTTACAATATATGAAAGCATGGAACATGAACATCGTCATCTGACCTATCACCTTTCTTACTTAATAACACAGACTTTCAGATACAGGCGTTAGTTTCCAATAGATGAAAATATGAAAAACCAACACTGGCGTCTGGAATCTGTAATCTGATTTAAATCCTACAAAAGCACTTCGCGTTCGTGGTAGAACGTGTGCAGTAATTCATGAGCTTTTTCGCCGTTGGGCGTGCCGAGAAATTCGTCGTATAACTGTTTCAGTTCAGGATTCTTATGCGAAACTCGCAATGTTTCGCATGCGTCGATGTTATACAACGTTTGCGCCCGTGCAATCACTTTTTCGCGGGTTGTGCCGTAGGGTTGACCGCCGCCGCCGACGCATCCGCCCGGACAAGTCATCACTTCGACGAAATGCAAATCGGTTTTTTCGCCGGAACGAATCGCTTCCAATAATCGTTTGGCGTTCCCAAGTCCGTTGACTACCGCAACGCCGACATTCAAGCCGTTTACGTCGAGATGCGCTTCTTTGACGCCGTCCAAGCCGCGAACCGCCTGCACTTTGAGATTCGGCAACTCGCCGCCGGTCAACAAGAAATACGCGGTACGGATCGCCGCTTCCATCACGCCGCCGGTCGCGCCGAAAATCTTTCCAGCGGTACTTCGCACGCCAAACGGCGTATCAGCAGGTTCCGGTTCTAATTCGCTCAAATTGATTCCATACATACGAATTAATTGTCCCAGTTCGCGAGTCGTCAAAACCGCATCGGTATCACGATAACCATCGCGTCCCATTTCGGGGCGGTCAGCTTCAAATTTTTTCGCGGTACACGGCATCGCGGCAACGCTGAAAATATTCTTCGGATCAAGTCCTTTACGCTGCGCATAAAACGTTTTGACAACCGGCGCAAGCATTTGCATCGGGCTTTTGCAAGTCGAAAGGTTCGGAATGAAATCCGGGAAAAATGTTTCGACATACTTAATCCAGCCGGGCGAACAACTCGTAAACATCGGCAGAACGCCGCCGGTTTTTACACGGTTCACAAGTTCCGACGCTTCTTCCATAATTGTCATGTCCGCGCTGAAACTCGTATCGAACACTGCGTCGAATCCAAGCCGCCGCATTGCCGCGTGCATCACGCCCATAACATCTTGTCCGATAGGAACGCCGCACTCTTCGCCAAGCGAAATCGAAACGGACGGTGCGTGTTGAATCGTAACATACAAATTCGGATCTTCAATCGCGTCCAAAACACGTTTGATGTGACTCTTGCCGAGCAGTGCGCCGGTCGGACACACCGCAACGCATTGTCCGCAGTTGACGCAACTGGAAACGTTCAATCCCTCGTTGAACGCTGTACCGATGATGGCGGAAGAGCCGCGTCCGATAAAATCAATACACGCTACGCCTTGAATTTCTTCGCAGGCACGCACGCATTTTCCGCACAAAATGCACTTAGCGGGATCGCGGACAATGGAAACGCCGGAGTTGTCGAGCGGATGTTCGTTCTTTTGACCGATGAACCGCCGCGTCCGCACGCCGTGCGATTCGGCAAGCTCCTGCAACTGACACGAGCCGTTACGCTCGCAATAAAAGCAATCGTCGGGATGATTCGCCAGCAACAATTCGATAATCGCTTTGCGGGCTTCGACCGCGCGGTTGGAATTGGTATTGACTTTCATTCCGTTGAACACCGGAAACGCACAACTTGGCGTCAAACCGCGTTGACCTTCTACTTCCACAACGCACATACGGCACGCGCCGCTCGGCGGCAGACCATCCATATTGCAAAGCGTCGGCACATTCAAACCGACCCGCCGAATCGCGTGAAGAAGAAGTTCACCTTCCTGCGCTTCGTGCTCATGACCGTTAATTTCAATTTTTATCATGTTATGCTTACCTCGCTTTCAAAAATTTTATTATTTCCAACTTAATTTGTAAGTGAAAATAATGATTTGTTGTTTCTTGTAAAAATCGTTAAGATTAGCTCCATAGAGTAAATAGTAAATCGGGAACTGTTTTGCATACATAATTCCCAATATGCATTTACTTTACCCGTTTTTAGTTAAGTTTTAATGTTTGATTCTGACGTAAACAATTTCGTTATATCGTCATAGTGAATATTTTTATTTATTTCATTTTTTGGTAATGAATAAACGTTCAAGTATTGAAGAATCGTTTTTTTTTCTAATTGAAAATATCCTTGCCGATGCAGAATGTTATAGTAAGTTTCTTTTGCGTAACGTTCCCCTTCTGCATAATCAGTATCATTAGGTAATGCTTGCTGACTGCCGTTTCTGATTATGAAAATCACGAAAGGAAGTAAAAGCAAGCACGCTACTAACATTCCAATAATCCAACGCTTTTTTCTTTTCATAAAAGTATTAATATTAGACGCTGCCCAGAAAGTAATCGATACAAAACCGGTATTGTTTGGGGGGTGCCATTTTGTACAATTTCACGAGGTATGAGCGTATTATAACGACAAAAGGGAGAAAGACAAGAGCATTCAAAAATGTTCTGATTATTTCACTTTTTGGAGGGGTGGTTGGAAGTTGCGATGAAGAGACGAATAGATGTTCGAGCCAATTTTCGGCGTAGAGTTTTTTGTTTCGTCTTTCTGCGGGACGTCGGGCGTTGTCATTCAGTTTGCAGGCGTTCGGACGCCAATCACGGTAGTTATGCAATAACGCCCACGCCCGACGTCGTACATTTGACGCCTGCACCGAACCGTGAAATCCTTGCTCGTGTTCCACATAACTATTTTGTAACCATATTAAAACGAGAATATTTCAAAAAATTTCTTTGTTTGGCGATGGACTTGGTTCAACCGCGTCACGAAAATAACCCAAAACAATTCCGAACAATAAAATTCGTAAGTTCATGCGGTTTTCAGAATATCCCGAGAGAAATTAACCGCTTGTCTTTCCTACTTCCAGAAGTTTCAACGCCTTGTGGTAAATCTCTTGCTCTGCCGGAACGTTGCCGCCGACACGGTAGCAAAGATCGACCTGCCGCAACGGTAACGCCAATTGAACGTCATGGACAAATTGCCCGAGACTCAATTCCACCACGAGAAACCGCGCGCTGTTGCTGACGTGTTCATGGTACGCCTTTTTAGGAAACGGGTAAAGCGTTTTCGGTCGCACCATGCCGACACGATGACCTTCCGCACGCAACGTATCGACCACCGTCCGTAAAAGGCGGCTCACAATGCCGTAACCGGTCAATACGAGTTCCGCGTCTTCCGTGAAATAGGTTTCCGCATCCGCTTCCTTTTCCTCGATTTCGCGGTACTTATTCTCAAGACGCATTATCAGTGTTTCCAAGTCGTCATAGCCCAAAAAAATGGACGTCAGTAAATTGTTATTCGTCTCCGATGTTGCGTCAAGTTTCCACTCTTTGGTAATGGTATTCGTTGGCATTTCAACAATGTCAATCGGCTCCATCATCTGCCCCAGCGTCGCGTCGGAAAGAAGATACACCGGCGTCCGGTATTTGTCCGCAAGTTCAAACGCCTGAATCGTCATGTGATACATTTCGTGAACGCTGTTTGGGGCAAGGACAATCACGTGGTAATTACCATGTCCGCCGCCTTTGACGACTTGATTGTAATCGCCTTGTTCGGGTCCGATATTGCCGAGTCCGGGACCGGCGCGCATAACATCGGCGATGACAATCGGCAATTCGCATCCGGCGATAAACGACACGCCTTCCTGTTTGAGACTGATACCGGGTCCGCTTGACGCGGTCAGCACCCGTAAACCGCTTGCCGACGCTCCGAAAATCATATTGATCGAAGCCGTTTCACATTCTGCCTGAATAAAAATTTTTCCCAGTTTCAAAAAATACTCCGCCGCCGAATGCGCAATTTCGCTCGCCGGAGTAATCGGATAACCAAAATAAGCGTCGCATCCGGCAACCAGCGCGCCGATAACAACCGCTTCGTTGCCTTTGACAAATTTTTTCATATTACGCCTTTGCTCTTGTCAAGAAAGGAATGAAACAGGAAAAACATAGAGAAGAATTTGAATAAATTTTATTTCGGTGATTATACCAGAATTGATTTTCCTTGAAATAGAGGAGAAAAATTTGAGACGAGACCATAAAAGTCCCAGCTCAATGTCTTTCAACAAACGACCGGAACGATTGATTTCTATTGAATTTCATTATGCCGGATCTTTTTTCTCTATTTGTTCCGGTGCGATAGCGTTCCATGAAAAAAGGAACAAAATCATTGCAAGGAACGACGCTCCGATCAAACAAAGAAAAACAACGTTCCAGTCGTAATACTCCGCGACCCAACCGATTCCCCAACCGGTAACAACGACGCTCATATATCCCCAGATACCGGTGAGTCCGTTTGCCGCCGCCGCCGCTTTTTTCGTTGCAACGTTGGCGACAATGACGCCGATTAAACATTGCGGACCGTAACTGAAAAATCCCAGTACGGAAAGGAATAAAGCGTTCGCGACAATTGATGAAGAATTTGCCCACCAAAAAAACGCCATCGTCACAGTGCAGCCAAGCATATAAAGAAAACATACTTTCGAGCCGCGTCCGTGAAAGACGCGATCCATCAAAAGACCGCTGCATAACATTCCGCAAACGCCGATCAGTTCATAACAACTGCTGACAACGCCGGCGGATGTTATGTCGATATGTTTGATCTCTTTCAGAAAGGTCGGCGCCCAATCCAGAATCGAAAAACGGACAATATAAACGAAGAAATTCGCTAAACTGACCACCCAAATCGCCGGATTTGAAAAAACATACTTGTATAATGTTGCTCTCAAGCTTTCATTGGCGTTTGCCGAAACGTTTTCCGGCGATACGGTTTCGACGGCACGGTTGCGTTTCTCCGCGTAATACTTTTCGACCGGCTCCAGCCCCATAGATTCAGGCGTATCGCACAGCCGGTTAAAGAGAATGAACGCGCCCAAAACTCCTAACGAGCCCGGAATAAAAAAGCAAAAACGCCAATTATGAACGTACAATAAAATCGCGGCGTTGAGAAGAAATACAAGCCCTGCGCCGAGAGAATGCGATGTGTTCCAAATCGAAAACTTAACCCCGCGTTCTTCGGCGGCAAACCAATGCGTTAAACTTTTCGCGCACGGAGGAAATCCCATCCCTTGAAACCAGCCGTTCATCAGCCAAAACATCCCCATCGTCCAAACCGCGCTGCTCATGCCGAATCCGAAATTGGCAATCGCACAAAACAATAACCCAATCCCCATGAACCATCGCGGATTAAGACGGTCGGCGATAACGCCGTTGAAGAATCGGGAAACGCCGTACAGAATACCGTGAAGCGTCAGAAATAAGCCGAGCTGGATTTTACTGATACCGAGACTCTCTTCAATCATCGGCATTGCCATCGAAATATTTTTACGGATAAAATAAAAGAAAATATATCCAAGCATTGTCGAATATAAAATGCGAAACCGCCAATAGCCGTAAGAATGTGTTGTTTGATTCATCATCGTTCTGAAATATTGATTGTAGGATTGACACAGCACGAGGCAGAATTCATAAAATTAGTAAGACATATTTGCGAAAGTTTGTGAACATCGTTGTTCTCTTTTGAGTTTTGAATTGTGAAATTGGGAGGACATTTCTTCCTGACTTCCTGAAATTATCTCGCAATAAGGTTTCTATGTCAATTGATGCGCTGAGTCACGATCCATCTCACGGCGAGGCATTGCGCTTTTATGTCATCTATAAACTCGATGAATCATTAGGAGTTCAGCAACGAATAAACGGCAATTTCCTACCGTGGAATGTAGATTGATCTTATTCATAGATTTTACGGATTCTCTTGTGTCCATTGACAAGAAAGATGATTGAATTTCTGATAATTCGGGTCGTAAATTCTATTTATCCGTAAATTTTTTCTAGTTGTCTAAAATTACGCATATTCCATATATTCATTTGGACGACATTTGCGTTGCTCCCGATAAGCCATCGGGAGTCCCCGATAAGTCATCGGGAATCCCCGATAAATCATCGGGAATCCCCGAAATGGCTCTCAAAGGGAAAAAAAATGTTCTCAAAGAGATATTTGGAATAATTGGGACTTTAGGGGGTTCAAGAGGCAAGAAAAATAAATAAAATTTTGCTTTTGGATCTTTAGATAAACTTTTCAGGTTATTATGCTTCTTTAGAGAGTTTTTCTCCTTCTTTGTCTGGTATTTCCTCTTCTTTTTTTGGCTTTTTTCCTTCTTTTTCAGAAAACTCGTCCTATCCCCTAATTTTCTAAAATTCCTATTATACCTATAATTAAAAGGAATATTTGAGACGCAAGGAGCTTTAAGGGATTAGGTAAAATTTACAGACAAATTGAATTTAGTCCCTAATTTACCAGATTTTCAATAATTCTTTTGATTTTTGTTTAGCGCCGGGGAGGAGTATTGAGTCGATTGTTGGGCAACGCTACTTCTCACGGCGGAAAATTGTACTTTTATGTCGTCGATAAACTCCATGAATACTTAGGAGTTCAGCAACGAATAAGCGGTGCTTTTTTACGGCGGAATGTATGAAAAACGGTCGTCAAACAACAAGAAAAATTTTGATGACTGGTTGCGTGATGTTTGAAATATGAGATAATCGGGCAAGTGAAAAGTCTCTTCCGTTTCTAATTTTTACCTTTTAATTTTGATCTTAATATCATGCCGCCTATTCCATTTGTTCATTTACATTGTCACAGCCATTATTCATTGCTCGATGGCGCGGGGAAGTTGGACGCTCTCATCGGTCGAGCGAAGGAACTCGAAATGAACGCGATTGCGTTGACGGATCATGGCAATATGTATGGTGCGCTGGAGTTTTATCAAAAAGCGAAAGACGCCGGCATAAAAGCGATTATCGGTTATGAGGCGTATATCGCGCCGGGAAGCCGTCACGAAAAAAGCGGGGCAACTTCGGTAAAAGACGCTTCGTTCCACTTGACGCTCCTTGCGAAAGACATTGACGGTTATCATAATTTGCTGCAATTAGCGTCGCTGGCGTTTACCGAAGGATATTATTATCGTCCGCGAATCGACAAAGAATCATTGCGGCAACATAATAAAGGTCTTATTTGTTTGAGCGGTTGCGCGGGAAGCGAGTTTGCCCGCGCCGTGGTTAACGGCACGGCGGATAACTTTGCTCGTGCGAAACAGGTCGCTGAATGGTATCGTGATTTGTTTGGCGACCGATATTTTTTAGAAATCCAAGACGCAGGTCTTGAAATCCAACGGCTTGTTCTTAACGGCACGCTGAAAGTTGCTCAAGAGATCGGTATTCCGCTCGTTGCGACCAACGATGTGCATTATGTCAAACGGGAAGACGCGGAAATCCAAGACATTTTGCTCTGTCTCAGTACCGGAAAATACCGAACCGACGTAAACCGCATGAAAATGGAAACCGATCAGCTTTTTCTGCGGAGCGGCGAACAAATGCTGCAAGCGTTGCCCGATCAACGCGAAGCGATAGAACGTTCTCAAACCATTGCCGATTCGTGTGAGTTGTCCCTGGAACTCGGAAAACGCTTTTTTCCGACATTTGTTCCGCCGGGAGGAAATTCTTCCGACGACTATTTACGGGAACTTTGTCTTATCGGCTTAAAACACCGTTACGCCGGAAACGAAAAGCGAATGCCAAACGGCGAACTTTCCGAAGAAGTGATGGCACGTCTCAACCGTGAACTATCTGTGATTCAAAAACTCGGTTTTCCGAATTATTTTCTTATCGTTTGGGACTTTGTTCGGATTGCCGAAGAACGCGGGATTCATCGGACGGCACGCGGTAGCGGCGTCGGAGCGTTGGTTTGTTACGCGCTGAATTTGAGTCACGTTTGTCCGTTGGAATTTGACCTTCTCTTTGAGCGTTTTCTCGATGAAAACCGTCTCGAAGCGCCCGATATTGATATTGACTTTGATCAACAGCGCCGCGGTGAAATTCTTGATTACGTCAAAGAAAAATACGGACACGACAACGTTGCTCAAATTGGCACATTCGGCACAATGGCGGCAAAGATGGCGATTAAAGACGTGGGACGCGCGCTCGGTATGCCGCTTTCGTTTGTCAATGAAGTGACGAAACTTGTGCCTGAAGCTCCGAAAATGACGCTCAAAAAAGCGTTTGAACAAAACGATGAATTGCAAAAACTCTATGATTCAAACACGGAAGCGCATGAGTTGCTTGATTTTGCCAAAGGTTGCGAAGGATTAGCGCGATCGTCAGGGACGCACGCTTGCGCGGTTGTGATTTCCGACCGTCCGTTGACCGATTTTCTGCCAATTCAAAGCGTACAAAATAAAGATGAAATTGTAACGCAATGGGCAATGGCGGAAGTCGAAAAAGCCGGGCTTCTCAAGATGGATTTTCTCGGATTGCGCAACCTTTCGATTTTGTCGCAGGCAATTGACATTATCGAACAAACCACCGGAGAACGAATTGATCCGTACCGTTATCCGCTTAACGACTCTGAAACTTACGCTTTGTTATGTCGCGGCGAAACGAAAGGCGTTTTTCAGTTGGAAGGCGGCGGTATCCGCGAATTGTTGCAGCGAATGAAGCCGGATAGTTTCCGCGACGTCATCGCGACGTTAGCTCTTTATCGTCCGGGACCGCTTGAAGGCGGCATGGTTGATCAATACATCGACGTCAAGCACGGACGTAAGCAAGCAGAATATCCACATCCGATTATGAAAGAGGTGCTTGAAGAAACGCACGGCGTGATGGTTTACCAAGAGCAAATTATGCGGATTATGAACCGTTTGGGCGGCGTGCCGCTTGCCGCCGCTTACACGTGTATCAAAGCAATCAGCAAAAAGAAAGAAGCGGTGATTGCGAAAGCGAAAGGCGATTTCATTGAAGGCGTTCAGAAAAACGGTCTTTCCAAAGAAGAAGGAGAGCATCTTTTTGAACTGATCCAAAAATTCGCCGGTTACGGTTTTAACAAAAGCCACTCGACCGCTTATGCCCTGATTGCGTATATGACGGCGTATCTTAAAGCGCATTATCCGGTGGAATTTATGGCGTCGCTGTTATGCGGCGATATTTCCAATCGAAATTTTACAAAAAAAGATTCGACAGTGGAGCATCTCGAAGATTGCCAACGTATGGGAATTGAAGTTGTTCCGCCGGACGTGAACGCTTCGCATCAATTGTATTTTGTCAAAGACGGCAAAATTCATTTTAGTTTAATCGCTATCAAGGGCTGCAATGAATATGCCGCCAACGCGATTGTTGCCGCGCGGAAAAACGGCGGACCGTTTCGGTCGTTGTTCGATTTTTGCGAGCGAGTTCCCAATACTGTTTGCATACGTTCCACGGTTGAAATTCTCATCAAGGCGGGCGCGTTTGATTCGTTAGGATACAAACGTGCGCAACTGATGCAAATTTTAGATAAAGCGTACTTTTCGGCGATTACAGTTTCCAACGACCGCGCAATTGGTCAACGTTCTTTGTTTGAAGAAATGAACGCAGAGGAAAACGCGAATATGCAACCGGAAACCGCCGCAGCCATAACCGGTTTGCCCGAAGTGGACGAGTGGCCGGACAAAGAAAAATCAATGTATGAAAAGGAAGTGCTTGGATTTTATTTGAGTACTCATCCGCTCAAACAATACAGCGAGCAATTTAAGTCGCTTCGGTCGCATTCCACCGAGGAAGCTCTGACGCTGCCCGACCGTACGGAAGTTATATTAGCAGGAATGGTTAACAGCATCAAATTAGCGACAACAAAAAATCCGAAACCGGACAAGCCGAACCAATACGCGATGTTCGATTTTGAAGATATGGACGGAATGATTCGCGGTATCATTTGGCCCGAGCAGTATGCGTTGTATTCGCATTTAGTCAAAAGCGATTCTGTTGTCATTGCGGCTGGGAAGATCGACAAGAGTCGAAGCCAAACGGATTCCGACGCGAATGTAGTGGTGGAACGTTTATTGACGTTAGAAGAAGCGCAAACAATGTTGACTCGCGGCGTAACGATTGTCATCAGCGAATCGCATGGCGAGGAAACGCTACGGAAATTATATGAAATTGTTCGCGGTTACCCCGGCGCCAGCGATTTTGAATTGAATATCCGATTCAATGACGGACGTTTGGCGTTAATGAAATGTAAAAGCGGCATAACGCTGAATGCGGAACTGCGCCGCCGTGTTACAGAACTTCTCGGCGAATCGTCCTACAAACTCATTGCCGCACCAAAACGCGCGTTCCATAATAATAACGGGAATAAAAGTTATCGGACTAACGGCAGCAACTGGCAAAAACGCGGGTAAAAAAGTTTGTTCAAGGACAAGAGACAACTGGGACTTGGAGACACTTTTCATCCCTGTCCCAGTTTCACTCTGTCCCAGAAGTTTCTCAAGTCCCAATCGTCTCTCTTTTCTTTCTCATGGAATTAACGTCTTCATTGCTTTTCCGACGTCGAAAATATGCTCTGCTTTTTTTTCTTTTCCGGTAATTTCAATTTCGTGAGGTGTTGTCTCTGCTGAAGAAAATTGTGGCTCAACTGTACGATATCTTTTGTAACTCACCGGTTCATTTTTGCCTGTCGATTCATTCAGTTTATACTCAATGTCATCCTGAATAATTTTTGCAATCACAACTTTGTATTTTCCGATTGGTACCCCTGAAAAACCATAGGTATTCATTGTTGCAGAGCCATCAACGCCTGTAATTGCCGTAGCCCGATATTTTACGCTGCTGGAATCAATCGGCTCAAATGTTACAGCCGCTCCCTCTAGTAATTTACCCTCTTGCGTAATCGTGATTGTACAAGGATACAACGCCGGTAAATCTCCCGGACGTGATTTGTCTCGACAACCGATCATTGATGTAATAAAAACAAGTAATGTAATGGAAATTATTTTTCTCATAAATAAAATATCCTAGACAGAGCGTACTTTAAAAACCCGTAAAACGTAAAAACCAGTTGGGCAAACAATACGTATTATATTCCTCACACTTGAAATTTCGACTTTTAAGACAGTGTTGATCGTTCATCACGTCCCAAAAGTCCCTTTTGTTCCTCATGTCTCTTTTTTGATGGAAACCGAATTTCCAAGTGGAAGGAGTATACAGAAATTTAAAGTACGTCTGTTAAAAAAGGTTAATTGTTATACGGTTTATAAACTCTTTGATTCTCCTCCGCTGGGCGTTCCCATTGCGCCCCATACGCCGAAAGGTGAAGGTTGTCCTTTCAAATAGTTTCCTTGTTGATGTCTTGGCAATCCGTTTGTATCAACTGTGTCTGTTACAAAAGTAACAGAACCGTCAACCCTGCCGCAATTTACGCCGCCGGAATGATAACTTGTCGGCGGATAAAGCCCGGACGAATTTTCTAAACTTGAATCCAATGCACATGTTGGACTATTGGGCGGCATAATCGAATTGAAACCCGTATATAAGGTAAGTCCGTCTGCAAAACGACTGCAGCGTTTTTCGACAGTATAAATAGTTCCGGTAAATGTACTGCCATTTTGTATTCCTTTACAAAGAGCGGGATTCCACCACCAACCACCCTCATCCAAGCCAACTTGAGCGATTCCGCCTCTGATTTTGTTCGTGTCGTTTGTTTCGGGCGAAACCGATTCACTGATAACAATGGTATTACTTGTACCATCGACAACGTCTTGAAATGACTTCGTTGTGTACCAATAAAATAAACCGCGCGACGAAATATCTCCCGCTGATTTGCCGGTTTGATCTGTAGGTAATGTATGAGCGCCATCACCGTAACTTACGACGATATTACCGTGAGTGAGCACTCTGCCATCACTTAATGTTGTTTGGGTTCGGTTTGTATCCGATGGACAGAGGATAGCAGACACCCACTCGCCCAGAATGGCATGACCGGGTTGCCAAGGACTGGGTACAGTTTGCAACACCTCAAAGCGAGCCGTCTCTTCCATATAAGGAAGAAGAGCGCAAGTTGCAGAAAATCTGTTTCGTGACTGGGTTGCTATAAGTCTTTGCTGTGCTGCCGGAAAGCGGTTATTCGCGTCGTGAAAATTGTGAAGCGCGAGTGTCCACTGTTTCATGTTGTTGGAACACTGCATTCTTCGAGCCGCTTCGCGCGCTGCTTGAACCGCGGGCAACAAAAGCGCAATCAAAATCCCGATGATCGCAATCACCACCAAAAGTTCGACCAGCGTAAACGCCCGACGAACACAAGATTTTTCCCAAAATCGGACAGAAATGCTCGCAATAATACGGGCAAAAAAGAGGGAAGTCACACGTAAAAAATGGCTTATTAGCCATTTTATGTACCCCCCCCCCCCGATACAGTTTTACACAATTCAAGAAAATCAAACACTTTGTTGCACTTTTTGTTCATCGCTGAACCCCCTAATTTTAGTCTTCTGAAATTGAACGGCAAAAATCACTGTGATCTTTAGTCGTTCAGATTATTTTATGAATATTATTATGTACAAATAAATTGAGTCCGTCAATAGGAATTGTTGGAATTTGAGGAAATTTTCTTAAAAAGTTTCAAAATATTTTTTAACGGAAGTTCCCTTTTATTCTGATAGAAATTTCGTTTTGTGCTTGAAATAGAGTAGTTTCACGAAAAGTGTACCCAGTAAATAATAATCATTTTAATTTTTATTGTGTATTTTCTGAACTTTATGATTTTATTGTTGTTTAATGTACCCTGTGTGTTATGTTAACTTATTGCGGCGATTTGATTTGTTTCGGATGGGGATGTTCCCGTCTGGAATTTCTTGTCCGAACAACATGCCTCCATTCCAACAACAGAAAATCCGATGTACGTTGAAAAGTCAGTCCGTGTCGATAAAAAGGTATTGTCCACACGCAATATTTTTTGCGTCAATCCTGTCGCGAAGGTAAAAAAATTATCAAAACGACAATTCTCAACATCACCGGTTGGGGCGAACAGAATTGAGCGAGATGATTCTTGATATACTCATTGCACTTGAGTTTTCGATTTTACGAATGGAGATTAAACTGGAGTTTACGGTATAACGACGCCAGTGAAAACCGAAATTTCAAGTGCAAGAAGTATAACGGCAAACGATATATTGTGAAACACAACCCGATACGCGCCGACGAAATCAACAAAAACCGTCAATCAAAGATGTTGAAACTTAATAAAATTATTTCAGAGCGCAATCTTTATTTGAACGAACATCTGCGTGCAAAATTATCGGCGGCGTTGAGCTATTGTAACGACAAATTACGGCGGATGAATCTTCAAAGTTGGAATCAATTGGAGACCAATGAGAAGTTACGAACGATTCGTGTTGTTACGGATCAAGAGAAGTTGCAGGAGATTTCAAAACTTGATGGTTGCTATTGTTTGACGACGAGTTTGAACGTTGACGAGCTTGACAAGGAGTCCGTTCATGCGCGATACAAGGACTTGGCAATGGTCGAAGAAACGTTTCGGACTTGCAAGACCGGTCAATTGGAATTACGACCTACTTTATGTGCGAAAGAAAAATCGAACGCGCGGATATGTTTTCGTCGTGATGCAATCGTACTTGTTAATACAAAAATTGCGGGAATATTGGAACACTTTGGACATGACTGAGGAGGGAATTGAATTATTGGAAACGCTAGGCACTGTTGAAGTTCAACTCGACGGCAATATTCCGGCTCTTTATGTTCCCAAGCCTCGCAAAGAAATCGAACAACTCCTGACGCTTGCCAACATCCCAATCCTTGAAATCCTCCCTGCAAAAATCAAATCAAAACCAAACACCAAAACAAAACTAAAAAATGTAGCCAATAAATCCAAAACAAAAAATTGACATAAAAACAATAAGCCAATAGACTTATTGCATAAACCCTTGTCTGTATAAAAAGGAAATTCCGTTGTATAATTCCTTTCATTTTGTGCTTGTCTGGAATACGTTGCTTTGAATCGGTTTTGAAGAGTTGTTGTAAGAATCTATCGCCGTAACGCGGGCGGAGAGCGTTTTGTTGTGCGGTAAATCGGTAAACGTTACGCGCAATTCTTCCGGCATTTCGCTATTCAAATAAAATTGCGAAAATTTACGAAACGAAAAAAGCACCTTCCCGCCGTCCAGAATTTCGACAAGATACCGGTGAACAATTTCATTGTCGGTTGCCTGCGGGAATGTTACCGTGCAGGAATTTTCCGTGACGTCGCTCACTGTCGGTTGGATTTCTTCGGCAAAAACCGGCGAAGTAACCCCATTACGGCTGTTGGTATAATGAAATTGACTTCCGTCGTGCGGAGCGTCAATCGTCCATCGCGGCAAAATTTCCTCGTTACGGTAAGTGTCCCATCGCTCAATTTCTACATTGCCGTTTTCCAAAACGTTGACAATCAAACCTTCAGTCACTTTGTCGTAATTTTCAGGATGAATTCCGATGTTGAGAATGTTCGGCTCGACTTCGCTGTAAGTTGTGCTGCCGTCGTTGACCGAAGTGAATTTTTCCTGATGAATGGAACGCGGGTCGCCAATCGGAAAATGCGAATGTCCCGAAAACACAATCGCCTGCGGATAACGATTCAATATCGGCGTAAAAACGTCCGTTCCCCAACCTTCGTGTTTCCATGAACCGTAACACGTATTCAACGGCGGAACATGCGTAAAAACGAAAATCGGTTTATCGGGATATTTTTGCGCGGCGTCGGCAAGTTTCTCTTCCAAAAATTTTTTCACTTCATCGTTGTACGGACTCGGACGATTGCCGCCTTCGCTCAATGTGATGAACGGATAACCTTTGATTTCCACGTATTGATGAAGCGGCTTTTGAACTTTTTCCAAAAAGTTTTTTTGTGCGTTTGTTGCTGTGGAACCCAAGATATTTTTCACCGCATCTGTTGCACTTGACGAAGATTTATCGTGATTGAATCCCATCATCAAATAAACGGCAACATGTTCAGGAATGAAACGTTTATCGCCAAACGTCGCAACCAATTGATCGTATTCGTTTTGATTTCCGTGATCCGTCAAATCGCCGACAACAAAAACCGCGTCCACTGTTGTTTTTTGATTCATCAGATTTTTCAGAGCGTTGGGGACTTTGACCTTCGCCCCCTCGCCGCGCCGATTCTCAAAATGCGTATCCGAAAGAACCGCAAAACGCGGCAAGCCGGACGTTTGTCCCAATAATATTACCGGATTCTGCCAAACCGCAAACAACACAAATAAAATAACCATCGACTGTTTTTTCATGGGATTTCCTTTTTGCTCTTTCCTCATAAAAATTGCAAAAGTAACACGGACGGACGTCCAATATTTTATCTTTTGCTTTTCTTTTTATTATTTTTTTAACTCGAACTTTAAATCTTTCACGCCTTGAACGGGAACAATTGCGGTCAGACCGGATTTTGCGGGAATGGAATACTTCACGGGAAGCAGCGGTTTTATATCGTCTTTCGACTTTGCCGACTGTTGTTCCGTCATGGATACTTCCCAACCTGTGCCGGACATTTTGGAAACCGTCACTTGATATTCGCCCGGCGCCGCGCCGTCATTCGGATTTAACGTCATCAATACGAATTTTCCTGTCGCATCTGTTGTTCCGACTGCGGAACGTTGGTCAGGATGATTCGGAATAAAATTTACAACCGCACCGTCAAGCGGTTTCCCATCATAATAGACGATTCCCTCGACCGGCACAAGTCCATAAAGCTGGCTTTCGTGATTGCATCCCAAACCGCATAGCGAGAGCAATAGTAACATAACAGTGTTGTTGAATAACATTTTTTTAGTCATATTGATATTATCTTTCTAAAAATGGAATACCGCGAGACTTTCGGAAAAAGGAACAATTAGGACATTGGAGACTCTTGGGACATGCCGCTTGCGACGTCCTGAAAGTCCCTTGTGTCCCAAAGTTCCTGAAGGCACATCACATCATGGCATAGATGCAGATTCGCCGCCGTTGATTGAACCAATCGCACCCCAAAGCCCAAACGCCGATAAACCGGAATACGCATAATCTGCTTTTTTCATTGTGTTGCCTGACCATAATTGACCACCGTAGTTTCCAGACGGAACTGTTGAACCAAATGTCACTTGAATCGTGTCGGAAATGAACGTTACCGAACCGTCCGCGAAACCAGCGGTTACACCGCCTGTATGATAACTTGTCGGCGGTAAATAGGATGCATCGGTGTGTAATCCTGTTCCTCCGGCATAGGCACAACTTGGGCTATTCGGCGGCAAAATCGTATTGAATCTTGCAAAACAATGACCGTAATAACCAAAATACGTTCCCTGACCGGCAAGCGGCGTTCCCGGCGCTGTTGTTTTGTATGTGTTTCCGGTATCTTTATAGGTCATGCATGTTTGCGGATTGGACCAACTTGCCGTTTCTCCGCCAAGAATTCCTCCCTTGATGGAATTGAATTGAGTCGCCGAACCGCCGTTCTGATAAGCATTAGGTTTACTGACACGTTCGCTAATGAGAATTGAATGACTCAGTCCGTCGGATGCCGCAGCAAAAGACAATGATAAAGGAATCGCATAAGTTGGCGCCTGCCATGCGCCGCTTCGCGTTTGTTGGAAAAACGTCCGTGTGTTATTCGGCTCTCTGCCAGTTGCAGAATAACAATGTCCATACATTTCGTTTTCAAAATCGCCAAATGAGAAACAGTAGTTGGTTGCCGTATAATTATTTGCGCCGCTTCTGGTATTGCCGTCGGACGGACAACAATGAACGCTGATCGGATCCTTCCAAGCGTCAAAGTCCGAATAGGGGTTACTTCGTACAGGATTAACAACGGCACTGTGACCATTATGATCTCCTTTCACCGATTCAATGAGTTGGTAACGTGCTTGCTGCTCCACAAACGGCAACAATCCGACATGCGCCGAGTAATTTTGGTTCATTCCCCAACCGAAACCGGGAACAGCGTTGTAGGCGTCGTGATAAGTGTGAACTGCCAACGCATGTTGCTTGACATTGTTGCTACACTGCATTCTTCGAGCCGCTTCCCGCGCGGCTTGAACTGCGGGCAGCAGAAGCGCAATCAAAATCCCGATGATTGCAATCACGACGAGAAGTTCGACAAGAGTAAACGCTCGTCGAACAAAAGACAGTTTTCCCAAACGGGCAGAAATGCACGCAATAACACGGGCAAAAAAGAGGGAAATCGCACGTAAAATATAGCATGTTAGCCATTTTGCGTACCCCCCCACCCCGATATATTTTGGTGCAATTCAATAAAATCAAACAGTTTGTTTAGCTTTTTCATCGCTGAAATTCCTTAATTTTAGTTTTTTGAAATGGACTGACAAAAATCACAGTGATTTCGCCATTCGAGTAAGCTATTCTTACTGCTTATTATGTGCAGACAAATTGAGATCGTCAATAGAAATGTTGGAATTTAGGGAAATTTTTTGGAAAATAATTGATTTATACAATGTTGGTAACGATTCAGTTGCCTTGTGCGGATTTATACTCATCACATTTTAAAATTTGTGTCTCACAAAGACGCCAAGGACGTCGAGGGATTCTAAAAAATAAATTTTGTGTGCCTCCGTGCCTTTGTGAGAAAACATAAATTGAAAGTCGTTGTAGTATATTTGGCTGGGCGATTGAATAATTACAAATCCTAGAACTATTCAGTCGTTCAAACCCAATAAACCCGCACAAGGCAACTGGGTAACTCCCGTCAATTTTACCGGAAAATGTCGCTATTTCAGCCCTTATTCCCTTATGTTTCGTTCAATTTTTTTTGATAACAATCTATCATCTAAAAAATAAGGGAACTAGGGAATTAAGGGCGCGTTTGGGGGCTTTGTTGGCTACTAAGGGAAATTTGATAAATAAGGGCGGCAAGTAATATTTTTAGGCAACATTGACTGTAGTACGAAGTCGCGCAGTTGTCGTGCGGATTTATTGGGTTTGGACACTTGAATCGTTACAGTATTTTATAAATCAATCCCTCCCCAAAATGTGAAATAAGCAGAAAATTGACTGTAACTACCCAGTACGGATGTATGTGGTTTGAGCGATTGAAATGTTACTAATCTTGTTGAAAACAAAGATATTTTGTGCAAGAACCGTGCCAAGCAAAACCTATAAAATTTACGTTACTTCGTAATGTTCTGAAAATTCTACTAGAATTTTTCTGTTTTTTCAAAACATTTCAATGTTTCCGGTTACTTAAACGTAAAATAAATGACATGTTTTAGCCGACGGAAAACAGGAATCGGCAGGAAAATATTTTTAAGAAACAAAATTCAATTTACTACGTGAAACAAAGTCAATGTCTGTTCCGCAAGTTGAAATAAGACAAGACATTACAGAAAAATCAAAAACATTGCCGCCAGGAAATAATGTTGCAGTTGATTGGGAACTCGCACTTCGTGAAAACGAATCGTGGTTGCGAAGCGTTATCGCCGCGCAAGCGGGAGAATATGCGGCGATTGATGAGATCTGGCAAAATGTTTCATTAGCGGCAGTTAAACAGCAATCGCCGTTGCAGGATGTAACGCGAATCGGAGCGTGGCTTTATCAGTTGGCGGTGCGGCAATCGTTGTTGTATCGCCGGACGATGGGACGGCGGCGAAAGTTAGTCGAGCGTTACACGGAACATGTTCTGCCCGTTTCGTATCATCGGGCAGAACAAAACCCGTTGGAACTTTTGCTGGCGGAAGAACGTCACGAACAAGTGCGTCAGGCAATGACCACGCTGTCCCAAGACGACCGCGAAGCGCTGTTGCTGAAATATATTCACGGTTGGAGTTATCAAGAAATGGCGGAAACGCTCGGCGTAACGATTTCGTCGGTGCAGTCGCGTTTGTTTCGCGCCCGTCAACGTCTCCGCGAAATATTAGAAAAAATCTAACGGTATCATTTTGTAAAATTCATCGAACTTATGTTTTAAAAATATTTCGTGGATAAAAAAACAAATAAAATTTTATCGTCGTGAGAAAATGATCATGGCAGTTGAAAACAACTCGTATTTTTTGCAACAGCAGCTTGATTTGCTGGTGGACGGCGAATTGCCGGAAGAAGATCGCAAAAATCTTCTGACCATATTAGATCAACTTCCCGACGGTTGGAAAAAATGTGCCGTTACCTTCTTGGAAGCCCAGCTTTTCTCGCAAGCATTACGGACAACGGCTCGCCAAAAAACGGTTTCGCCGATTAACTCAACAATGCCGCCGCGATCGAATAACACGGCTCAATCAAAAAATAAACGGCATTGGTTGCAAACGTTGGCGACAGCGGTTTGCGTATCGCTGGCGGCGTTTATTTTGGGCGGATGGTTCGTTTATCAATGGAAAAACTCACAAACTTCGCCGTTGGAAACAGGCGAATTCGTTCAAAATACGCCGCAAGAAAACCATGAAAACAACGCGGTGTTTCCTAACAACGAATATGAACCGGCATATTTTGCGAATCCGATCAATCCGGTATTCGCCAATGTGACGCCGCAAAAAATGCCAAACCCGGAATATGTCACGTTGTCGATGGACGATTCATGGCAAGCGGCACAAATTCCGTGTTATCGTTCCAGCGACATTGATGCAGGACGATACCTCAATTCACCGCCGCCCATTTCCAACCGCGAATTACAGCGTATTATTCAACGCGGCGGCGACGTGGATGTAAACCGGCATAATCTTGTCGTGCCGGTCGGAAACAACCGTCATGCCGTCATTCCGGTTGACCAAATTATTGTCAAATACAATGGCGGCGATGGTGTGTTGTAAAGATTTGTTAGCTGCGATACACGCAATGTTCACGAAACAACCAGAGATACGAAGCGTCAGCAGTTGAAAAGTTATTAAAACAATCCAACTTAATTTAAGGAGTTGAAAAATGCAAAGAAAACATGTTTGTCAAATGTTATTGAGTTTGGGCTTGGTAGCCGCGACCGGATTATCCGGCATGGCGCTTGCCGATGGCGACAAAGTCACCACGCTCAAAGAACCGCCGGCAGTTGAACAACAAACGCCGGATACGCCGCAAAAAGAGGATCAAGCTACTCCGCACAAAAACCCGGTGTTGCCGTTTGGTGCGCCAGTGAAAGTTTCTGAGTATTGGATCGGCGTTCAGGGCGGTGAAATTCAGCCGCCGCTTCAGGCGCATTTGGGGCTTGAAGAAAACGAAGGCGTTCTCGTCGAATGGGTTGCTCCCGATAGTCCGGCAGACAAAGCGGGTGTAAAACAATACGATGTGATTCTCAAAGTCAACGACACGCCGGTAAACAATGTCGGCGACATTGTGAAAAAAGTCGAAGAAACCAAAGACAAAGAATTGACGCTTGCGATTATCCGCAAAAGTAAACCGGAAGAATTGAAACTCACGCCGGCAAAGCGTCCCGATAACGCAAAATCGTCCAGCTTGCCACAGCAACAACAACGCTCGTTTAATTCGGTTCATCCCGGCGTGATTATCGAGCAGTTTGGTCCGTTTGAAAAGAACGGTAACACTACCAGCAATATCCCGGAAGAATTTCGGCAAATGATTGAGCAAATGCAAAAACAGATGCCGCAACTTGCAACGCCGGATGGTAACATAAAAAAATTTCGTGATAGAAAAGACATATTCCGAGCTAGTCCTAATGCGTCCAACACAACAACGATGCAAATTTCCATTGAGCCAGGCGCCGAAGGCAATGGCAGTGGAACATTGACCGTGAGGAAAAATGGACAAACGTGGTCGGTGTCGCAATTTTCCGACTTGCCGGAAAACGTTCAAAAAGATGTTGCGGAGATGCTGAAAAACAGCATCGGCGACAAAAATGTCGGCGATTGGATTTCCGAACAAATGAAAAGCGGACGTCGTTTAACATTTTCCGTCACCATCTCCGGCAACACTCCTTCCGAAGACCATTTCAGATAAAACTGGAAAATCGGAAAAATGATGGTAAAACCGGAAGCGTGAAAAGAATTTCACAAATAATTACACGGCAGATAGGAATTTTGTTCTTGTCTGCCGTTTTCGTAAGCGTCGTATTTTACGATATGGTGTTTTTGAAAATACAGTTGAGAACTTCTAAAAAACCACTTTCAACAAATTCTACCATTGAAAAATAAGGACTTGTTGATATTAGGGAGGGGTTTTTAGAAGTTCCCTAATGTCAAATTTAGGTATTTTACGTTGAAAAATGTCAAGTGAAATTGCGTGACTTTTGTACTAGAGGAGGAAGGTATGCAAAAAATGTATGCGCAAGCAGGTATTAGGACATGAGGGGCTTTGGGGGCGTGAACGGTCAACACAATCGGGAAAGACGCAATTTCAAGTGGGAGAAGTGAAATATGGTATATTTTTTTGTCAAATTTAGTCTATAATGGGATGTATTGGAAAAACCATTTGACACCTAAAACAATTCTCCTTTCAATCACTTGGAGGTAAAACGTGAGTATCTTTCTCAACAAAAAAGTTGGGGCGTTTCTTTTGCTGTCGCTTTGCTGGAATTACAGCGGGATCGTTTTGGCGGCGGACGTTGCCCCCCAAAAAGGGGCGACACTGGAAACCGATCCGCTTCACCCTGTTACGAAAATCGGACAAAATCGCAATTACAACAATAATGACCGTCCGATCAACACGATTGAATCGGTACGTCGTGCGTTGAACGACATGATTGTGACGTTCGGAGAACAATATCCTGACGGTCAGGAAAATCTCAAAAAATTGGACGAATTTGAAAAACGTCTCGCTGAAAAACCGGACGACAAAGCGTTACAGGACGAATTTGCCGCGTTTCGTCGAAAAGCGTTGTTGGCAAATCCGTTGCTTGATTTTGACAAATTGGTTGTCGTCCGCGCATCGCATTTGGCGGCTCCGGGACTTAACGCACATGTTCACGACGATATGCGGCGCGACGGTTGGGATCACGAGTTGGGAGTGCTTTCGGATTTACGCGGCGAGGCGAAATTTCAGCCGGTTTTTAAGCCGGAAAACGGACGACCTATCCGCGACATTGATTTGTACTGGGACGCGAAAAAAGTATTGTTCTCGTCCGTCAGCAACGCTCCGAACGGAAATAACCGGTGGGGAATTTATGAAGTCAACCTCGACGGTACCGGTTTCAAACAATTAACGCCGGACGATCAGCCGGATGTGGATTTCTTTGATGCTTGTTATCTTCCCGACGGCGACGATATTATCACCGATTCGACCGCGTGTATGCAAGGACTTCCCTGTGAAAACGGCGGACGTCCGATGGCGTTGCTTTATCGCGTCAATACGAAAACGAAACAGGTGCGTCAGTTGACGTTTGAGCAAGACAGCGATTGGCATCCGACGATGCTTCCTAATGGTCGTGTGATGTATTTGCGATGGGAATACTCGGACATTATGCACTATTTCAGCCGCATTTTGTTCACGATGAATCCTGATGGAACGAATCAAATGGAATTATATGGAAGCGGTTCCTACTTTCCGACCGCGTTCAAACATGCCCGCCCTGTTCCCGACAGTTCAGAAATTGTCGGAATCGTCGGCGGACATCACGGGCGTTCGGAAACCGGACGGCTTTGTATTATTGATCCGTCGCTCGGACACAAGTATCCGTTCCGTTATCGTCCCGAATCGAAATTATGGGGACAAGAACGCGGCTTCATTGACATTCCAACCGAAGTTTATCCTGCCGAAGTTACCGGTTTCGTGCAGGAAATTCCGGGATACGGCAAAGACGTCGTGGGGAATGTTCGAGATACGCAAGGCGAAGGAATGAAATACAATTTCGTTTATCCTTTTCCGCTTAACAAAAATTATTTTATTTGCAATCTCAATATTTCCGGCGACGGCGGAACTTACGGCGTTTATCTTGTGGATCGTTTCGACAATCTGACTCCGATTTATCTTGAAAAAGGAAAAGGATTTTTTGAGCCGCTTCCCGCCGTTCCACCCGCGAAACCGCCGGTTTTAGCAGACCGGATTGATCTCAACTCCAAAACGGCGAATGTGTTTGTGACCGACATTTATGAAGGTGTCGGATTAAAAGGCGTGCCGCGCGGAACAGTGAAACAACTTCGCGTTTTCTCTTATCATTTCGGCTATTGGGGAAGCGGCGGACATGAATCGGTCGGCGTGGAAAGCAGTTGGGACATTAAACGGATTTTAGGAACAGTGAATGTCGAGCCGGACGGCAGCGCGTCGTTTGTCATTCCGGCAAACACGCCTGTTTCGATTCAGCCGTTGGACGAAAAAGGACGCGCCGTTCAGTTGTTCCGCTCGTGGTTTGTCGGAATGCCCGGCGAGAATGTTGCGTGTGTCGGATGCCATGAAAATCAAACGAACGTCACTCCCGCGTCTTATGCAACGGCGGCGGTCAAATCGCCGAAACCGATTACGCCTTGGTATGGCGAAGTCCGTCCGGTGGCGTTTCAGGCGGAAGTGTACGAGCCGGTCGTAAAGAAATATTGTATCGAATGTCACGACGGTTCGGAGAAACCTGTTCCGCGTCCGTCGTTTGCCGACGCTCGAAAAGCATACGACAACATTCATCCCTTTATCAATCGTCCGGGACCGGAAACCGATATGGACGTTTTAGAGCCGTATGAATATCACGCCTCGACCAGCGAGTTAGTGCAACTATTGGAACGCGGACATTATAACGTCGAACTTGACGCCGAAGCGTGGGACCGGATTTATTGCTGGATTGATTTGAACGCGCCGTGGCGCGGCAAATGGCAAAACAAGAATCAGGAAAAACGCCGAATCGAATTGTCGAAGCTGTATGCGAACATCGACGATAATCCCGAAAACGAGTATGACGAAGCGTTAGTTACCATACAACAAAAACCAGTGGAATTTGTGAAACCGGAAAAATATATCAAACCGGAACCGGACAAATTGACGGCAAAGAATTTCCCGTTCTCTCCCGAAGTTGCGGCGGAATTGCAAAAGCAACTCGGCGCGGTTGAAAAAACGGTGGAACTCGGTAAAGGAATCACGCTGAAATTACGGCACATTCCGGCAGGCGAATTTGTGATGGGCAACCAAAACGGTTTCCCCGACGAACATCCGCGTGCGGTTGTCAAAATTGAAAAGCCGTTCTGGATCGGCGCGACTGAAGTAACGAACGCGCAATATGAGTTATTTGATCCGAAGCACGATACACGTTATCACAGCGAACACGGCAAAGATCATGTCACGCCGGGTTATATTGCGAACCATCCCGAACAGCCGGTCGGACGTGTTTCGTGGATTGAAGCGAATCAATTTTGTGATTGGCTCGGTCAAAAAACCGGTTTGAAAATTCAACTGCCGACCGAAGCTCAATGGGAATGGGCGGCGCGAAGCGGGAGCGATACTCAATTTTATTTCGGGGACGTTAATGCTGATTTCTCAAAGTACGCGAATCTTGCCGACGCGTCGCGCCGGTATCTTTATTCGCAATGGGAAAACGGTGCGACGATTCATGTGAGAAACCCGTACAATGAAAAAAGCGTCTTCCCGTTACGCGACGACCGATTTGTTGACAATCATTTTACGGTGGATTATGTTGCGCAATGCGCTCCCAACGCTTGGGGATTATACGATATGATCGGTAACAACGGCGAATGGACACGTTCCGACGCGAAACCGTATCCGTACAAAGACAACGATGGACGCAACAACGGTTCGCTTAAAGAGCGAAAAATCGCTCGCGGCGGCAGTTGGATGGAACGTCCGAAAGCGACCGGCTCTTCGACACGCTATTACTATGAACCGTTTCAAAAGGTTTATATCGTCGGTTTCCGCGTTATTGCGGAAGAATAAGAACAACACCGCGTAAAGCCGATAACCAACAATGGGCGTATTGAGAAAGAAAATACGCTCATTTGTTTTTGAATGAATTTTATTTTTATAAATCATTTGGTAACCGCTCAATTCGCAAAGAAATAAAGCGTTTGTTACAGAAAAATGAAACGATGCCCCTAAATTCAATGACTGATCAAGACAAGACAGAATTTTCGTCAATTCAATTGACAATTAATGGTGAAAAACGACAAGTTGACGCGTCAATCACGGTGTTACAATTGCTTGAAACAATGGAGCTAAAAGGAAAACCGGTGGCGGTGGAACGTAATTTGATGATCGTTCCGTTTCGCCAATACGCCGAAACAACGCTCGAAAACGGCGATTCGCTCGAAATCGTTACGCTGGTCGGCGGCGGTTGAAACAGCAACGGTGATTGAAACATCAGCGGCGGTCGAAACAAAGGAAGAGTGGGCGAAAGCGTTGAACCGTTTATTTTTCCGGCGGACTTTTCGGAGCGAACATTTGATTCACTTCGGGAAACGTGATTCCTGCTTCCGCCCAATCTTTCCAGCCCTCACGCCAAACAAGCATACTCGGACTGATACGTTTTTCGGCAATCCATGTCTTGATGATTGGCGACGTTGCCGGTCCGAAACGTTGTCCGTCGGGAAATTGCACATACCAAACCGCGTTTGGATCATCTAGCGCCGCCTCGAACATAGATTTTGCAATTTCCGATTGATTCGCGGCAGCTTTAGCGTTCTGACTATCGTTTTCGTTGCCGTCGATTGCAACAAAATCAATGTTTTGCAATTCAGGAGTTGCGTTTTTAACGTTGTGCTCTTGATCGTCAAAAAAGACGGGAAACGCATTCAGATTTCCGCCGCTATTTGCTGGAATTCCCTGTTTTTTTGCATTTTCCTCTTTGGTACTCGGTCGCGTACTCTTGAGCGGAATCAATAACTTTGTCCCGCAATACGGACAAATCCCGCGTCTTCCCGCTAAATGCGACTTGACGTTCAACTTGTGACCATTCGGACAATAAAAACGTATTCCCATAATA
>JAIRYX010000303.1 GCA_031267635.1 Planctomycetaceae bacterium | reverse complement strand
GTTATCTTGTGTCGTTGTGACATAGATTGCGGGATTTGCACTGACGAGTCCCATCGGTGGAAAATTCCATATCCACGCACGAAATTTAAGTTCCGCCGGTTCGCCGTTCGTCTGAATGTCAGGCCATGTTTTGATATATTCTTTGTCTTCATCGGAAAGACGATCAATGTCAACAATAATCTGATATTGTTCTCCTAGGGAATGTCCCAATTTGATTTTGTTACCGTCTATGATTTCCAACAATCTGGCACGGCAGGTATAACCTTCAACGGATTTCCAAAATCGGAACGGTCTGGGCAATCGCGTAAAATGTTCGTATTCTTCCGCTTTTCGCTGTTCTTCCAGCGTCGGTTTTGGTCTGTTGGGATTGTATTCCGGCATCCAAATCCAAAATGGATTTTTTTTCGATTCATCATGCGGTTCCGTCATATAAATAACAGCCTTTCCAGCCGCTCTATCCGCTTCGATTCTTTTTTTAATTGCTTCCTGTTGTTCTTGCACTCTTTTTTCTTCCGCCAGACGTTTCTGAATGTTTTCGATTGCAAGTTTGGCGTCTTCCGTTTTTTCGGGAGTCAGCGTTTTGGAATCAATCAAATTTTGCAATTGTTTGCATGTCGTTTCATCTCCCAAGCCGGTTAGTAATTGAAAAATAGCATAATGATACAGTTTCGGCGGCTTATAGTTTGGATCATTAGGATTGGAAAAGTTTCCTCCAACTCTTGCCGGTGCAAGTTCTTTTTCACTCGTCATCTTCAAAAGTGCGGGGATAAGACTTTTGCAATGATTGCGGCGGATCAAACTGATTACCCTATCTTGTAACAAGGGAATCGAACTATTTAACCGGAACAATTCAAAAAACATTGCAACTTCTTCCGGCGTTACAATATCGTTTTCTTCCGGTTCTTTGTTATGTTTTTTAGTATATTCATTATATTTTTCAAGGTAATAGTCTGATAATGCTTTACCAGCCACTTCACGATATTGCCATTTCCGATAATTATCAATAGCAATTCCTTCAAGTTCACGGTATGATTCATCTCCATAAATTTCCAATAAATATAGACGTCCTTTTGGCGTTTTGACCAGTTCTTTGCCGTTTTGCTCAAGGTCAGAGTATTTTTGTTGGTAACGGTTTCGGATTTTTTCACGCTTTTTATTATCCTCATTTATTTTTTTACTGATGGTAAACCATTCATTCATTCGGTAATCAGTTGCTGGCATTCCTCTATCTCCAAACCAATGTGACCTGACCAAGCAAACAGTTTGTGGGATAAAATAAGCAGGAATCTTTGGAGGTGGAAAGGGTGAGATTGAATCAACTGCGTCGTTAGGTTTCACATGTTGGAGCATATCAAATGCTTCTTTTGTAAGAATCTTTGATAACAAAATTTTATCTACTTGTTCCGGTTTATCTTTGTTTATCTTTTTGATATAAACATAAGTTGAGCCGTAAGCATGCGTTCCGGTGAAAGCCCACAAAAAGATTAAATCACCTGTTTGATAGACCGTATATGCAATATCATATCCATTTTGCCATGGAGTGTACTGTTCATTTGTTACTTTGTCTTGTGTACTCGGTACAGAGTAAAAAAAAGTATTTTTCTCAATAAATTCATCATCAGGAATGAAAGATTCAATGAACAACATTTTCATCCATGTTTTTATAAGAGAAGACATATCGGTCATTGAAACTTTAACTGCACCAGGTAATTTTTTCGAAAAAAGAATAACATCAGAACGACAAGGATTGTCCGATTCAAATTGAAAAATTCCCTTCTCAAGAGTACCTTCACCGAGTGATATAAAACGACGGGCATTCATTTCCTGTGCATCTGCAACCCAAAACAAATTACAACTAAAAAAAACGGCAGTTAATAAAAATATTCTGATTAAAAAAGACATAATGCTCCTTTCAAATTTTTTTTGTATGGATGTGAAAAACATTGAGTTTTTAAGTTTGTTCGGTAAGTGAAAATTACACAAAATATAGCCCCGGCAATAAAACTTGTTCCCTCTGATAGTGTTTTACTTAAACGACACAGTAAAAATAGAAAAATATTCTCTTTAAGGAGTTCCCGATGGATAGGAAACAGGTGTACTTTGTAAATCAAACCAAACCTGCCTCCTATTAGTAGAACTATTGTTTGGTGAAGAAACATCCATAAGTACATTATAAGCACTAGTTTTTGAAGTACCTAATCCCCCCATCCACCATTTGTTTTGAAACAGGCAACATCCTTCAAAGTAATTATAGTTTATATTCCTAATAAAACCAAGTTCAGTACCTACACCTGCTCTTGTTTCATTATTGGTACGAGCACCCGAATCCTTATCAAGACCACTCCAAGAAGCATGCCTTGCAAAAACAAACTTTATGCTTGCGGAATTATCTCCTAAAAGTAGAATCGCTGCCTTCATTAGAGTACATAATGTTGCGCAATCACCTTTTTTATTTTCATCAATGAGTCTCCACACCAGTGACAAATCATGCGTACAAATGTCAGTTCCTTGCGGTTCATAATTTACTCCAAAACGCGCAACAGCCGTAGCATCTGGTCCAATTTTATCGCCAATTGCCACTAAAGTTGTTGCACCTTGCGCTTTCTCGCAAGCATACGCAAGATGTGCTTTCGTGAAGTCTGATGGTTCACAGAGCATAGTACCCCAAGTACAATAATAAGTGTGCGTTATATTTGCAAGGGTTTGGTTCATTGCATTTGGTGAAACCGAATATTTCCAGGCTGTATTTATTGTAAATTTCCCAACGCTTGCACTTACATCTATAATAAAAGTAGCTGTTGCATTTAACCCCTGAAAAGATGTTGTTCTTGTCGCTGTATTTGCATATATTGTAATAGGGGTTGAAATCGTTAATTCGTAAGGAATTGACAATTTAACAACAGCGTTATCACTACTGCCTTTAATACTACTAAAAGGTTCGTTTCTTGACGGATTTCTTTGCCATTCTGGAGTTGTTCCAACATCCGCAATTGTTTGTATGTCACCTCCTTCAAAATTGATGGATTCCAACACCGGTTCAACAACTTTTACCGTTACTGTTTTGTTGCTTGTTCCACAAGTGACGGTAAGAGCATATGAACCAGTATTATAAGCATTAAAAGTAAAGTTAGAACCATTAGGAGGAGTAATTGTCAACGTCGGACAAGACCACACCGGATTATTCTCGGGCCAAATGTTTGGATTTGGAATGGCTGTAAGCGTTGTCTGACTTCCTTTTAAAACCGTTATTATGTCGTTGGTGAAGTCCTGACTTCCAACCTTGATGGATTTTACCTCAACAACGTAAAGAATTAATGAGTATGTTGCCGAGCCGCCGTCAAAATAATCGGGAATCGGGTTGCCGCTTGAATCGGTGAGTGGATTTCCATTTGCGCCTGTTTTATAGATAACCGAATCATCCTGTTTGCGGAGTTTTTGAAAACGGACGCTCATCGTAAACGATAGAGAATAGGTTCCCGCTCCCCACTCTCCAGACATTGAAACACTCCGGCTACTGTTCGAATTCCAGTCATTCGCCGCATCGGTTCCCCAAGGTTGCATATCTGCGATCAGGGTATTATTATTTGCGTCAGTCAAACTTACGGTACCGACGCAATGCCATTCCTTATTGCCGGGTTTGGCTTCCGCCGTACTTTCCGGCGTGCTGTTTTGTGTTCCCGATACCGTAAATGTGGCTGCCGTTCCATACGGAACGACATGATAATATGTTGGCGGAGTTGTATCTGCTGCAGTCGAAGGGGAAACGGCAACAAGAGGAGACGGCAACAAGAGGAGACGGCAACGAATTTGTCTGTCCCTGGACTTGAGTACTGTTTCCAACGCCAAAAACAATCGTCAATAAGACGAAACTATCAATCAAAAATCTCTTCATAGGATTCTCCTTGAAAATGGTTGTGCATTTTTGTAACTGTTGTACGATATTATTTTACTATTATAGTAAATTCCGAAACTTAATACAGTATCCTCTAAAAAATTTAATATAAAAAACAAAATTTTTGAAACTGGAACTGAAAGCGAAATTCATGTTGGAGAAATAAGTTAGCGGCACGAACGACATTCCCCTAAATACGTCAATTGAGTCAATCGAGACTAAAACCGTTGTGCCATTTTTAATGGGGCCAATCTTTGAAAATTTCGGGAACGCCGTATTTATGAGATTCAATGGTTTTTCGTAATGTTGGATTGGTATCGTAAAAAATTTGCCAATTTTGTTTCATAATCGTCATCCATTCCTGACGCTGAGCGTCATCCCACTGGTTTAGCCGCCATTTCAGCGAATAAGCCAGTTGGTTCATTACTGCTTCTTTACTGGAAAATGCCGACGCCGCCTGATACGCCGCAACGCGATATTGGCGCTGTACGTTGACATTTTTACGAAACGCATATTTTTTATCCAGTTCTTCCCAAAGCAAAAGTATCTGTGAACCGACACCCGACGAACATTCCGAAGGCAACGGCGGCGGTTCATACTTGACAAAATTTGAAAACGGAATACCGTATTCTTCTACATAGGTCGGTACTCCGATTAAACGATCAACGGTAACGGAAGATAAAATGGTATTATAGCTGTTATTACGCCGGATTTTGACGAGATACGGCATCGGTCCGGTCACAATAAATTGTTTATGAACACCGCCCCAAAAGTCCGACACTCGGCTTTTAAGCAAAGGAGATTCTTTCCGCACCAACGATTCACCGATTTCTACAAAATCTTTTCGTTGAGAGACGTCAGGTATCCAATCTTTCGGCGACGGATAAAATTCAATCTCATAATCGCGTAAACGATTCATCCCTGCGTGTCCGTCTTTGTTATAAAAATACATACCGATACGAAAAACGCCGGTTCGGTTAATATCCAACACGTACCATAAGTCTGGACCATCTTGCGTGAGAGGATACGCCTCGCCGTGATCGTCCCATTCCGCCTGACGGCGATAACCATTGACTGGATCCCAAAGTGATTTTGGATTATCGGTTTTTACCCAATGCACCCAATAACGCACATCATCATATTTTTCCTGATTGGGACCAATAAATGGATAAGCGCCATAAAATCTATCTGAAATGACAATAAGACGATCAAATGGCGAAACAGCAGCGCACATCATAGCAAAATCCCGATAAATTCTTCCCGTCCAATCCCCTTGCGTCTTCCAGTCTTCACCGAGATAGCCGGCGTAAGGAGTCGGCAATGGTTCATTGAGCGATTCCAATTTCGCCTGCATTGCTTTGAGTTCTTCAATA
>JAIRYX010000278.1 GCA_031267635.1 Planctomycetaceae bacterium | reverse complement strand
GGCGAAATCCGTCCGTTGCCGGCGTTTGAGCAAAGCGGAGAAACTACGTCGGCGCCGTTGAAACTCGATGCGTATGAGAGCGCCTTTGTCGTTTTCCGCAAAAAAGGCAGTCCTGCCGCAAGCGAGGTAGCGACGAATTATCCTGAGCCGGCGGTTCGTATTCCGGCAAACGGAGCATGGGAAGTGCGTTTTGAATCGGACACAATCAAACGCGGACCCTCGGAAACAATAACCTTTACGGAATTGCGGGACTTTACGCAATCCGACGACGAGCGCATCAAATATTTTTCGGGAACGGCGGTTTACACTACCGAAATCACGGTTGACGGCGCGATAACCGGTAAGAAATGGTATCTCGATTTGGGCAAGGTCGGCATGATGGCAAAGATTAAAATCAACGGACAATATGCCGGCGGCGTATGGACGGCTCCCTATCGCGTAAACGCAACGCCGTATCTGAAACAAGGCAAGAATACGGTCGAAATCGAAGCGGTCAACACCTGGGTTAACAGAATCATCGGCGACTTGAATCTCCCGACAAATCAGCGGAAGGTTAAGCCGACCTATAATTCGTGGAAAGCGGACAGTCCGCTGCAACCGTCCGGACTGCTCGGTCCGGTTGAGTTATTGGGATATTAAACTCAAGTTGTTTTAAAATTTTCGAAGCTGAACACGTAAACATAGCATCGCGAAGCGGTTTTTCAATGGCAATGCCTATCACCCATACCGGCTACGGTATATTACATTGTAAAATACTCGTGAACGATTGTCTTTACATTTAACTCCCAGTTTCACTAGGGGGGCATTCCAAGGGAACTCTTACGGAGTAAAAACTTATTGACCACTTTCAAACAACTCACCAAAATCCGAAATAAGCAGGAATTTTCAAGAATGATTCTATCAATTTTGGGAAGAGCTTGATTATAATAGAAATCAACCAAGTAATGCGGGCAAAATTGCGAGTCGGTGCGCGTGACACAGATTTCAACAATAAATTTTATCGACTACTTACAACGTAGCCGTTTGATCGGCGAGCGTCAGCTTTTTGATGCGCTGACACAATTTAAAAACGAACTTGGTGAAGATGGAATCAACGATGTGGATCGGCTTGCGAAAGCGTTTATTTCGCATAAACTTCTCACGGAATGGCAAGTGCGTCAGCTTTTCAAAAAGCGTTATAAGGGATTTTTCCTTCGACAATATAAAATTCTGTCGCATATTGGCGCGGGAGGAATGAGTACCGTTTATCTTGCCGAACACAGCGTTATGCAACGTCGCGTGGCAATAAAAGTTTTGCCGCAAAAACGTCTTAGCAATTCTGCTTATCTCAATCGTTTTATTCGCGAAGCCCAAGCCATTGCGTCGCTTGATCATCCGAATATTGTCCGCGCTTATGATTTCGATCAAGAGGACGAAGTACATTACATCGTCATGGAATATTTTAATGGGCGAAATTTGCAGGAACTCGTGGATGAGAAAGGCGTACTACCGTTTGAAACAGCCGTTGATTATATTCGTCAGGCGGCGTTGGCTTTAGAGTATGCTCATCAAGCCGGCGTTGTTCACCGCGATGTAAAGCCGGGAAACATTCTCGTCAACAGTCAGGGATTGGTGAAAGTACTTGATCTTGGGCTTGCGCTTTTCGACGAACCGGATTATCACGGTCAGCTGACGATGGAACAAGACGATAAAATTCTCGGAACGGCGGATTACCTCGCGCCGGAGCAAGGAATTGACAGTCACAAAGTCGATGGACGCGCGGATATTTACGGATTAGGATGCGTTTTGTATTTTTGTTTAACAGGACGTCCGCCGTTTTCGACCGGTTCGGTGACGCAACGTTTGCTTGCGCATCAGCGCGAAGAACCGAAGCCGATTTACAAAGAACGACCGGACGTGCCGGACGGACTTGAGCAACTTTGCCGTAAAATGATGGCGAAGAAAAAAGAAAAACGCCAGCAATCCGCATTGGAGGTGGTCGCCGATTTGCAAGATTGGCTCGTGGAGAACGGTTTTGCGGAAAATGCGGATTTTCCGCCGCTTGATACGCTTCGCGCAACGCCGAAAACGATGGGAGCAAGACCAATTTTATCGCAGGAAAAACGTCTGGAAAAACTTGATAAAACGGAGAAAAAAGAAAACAAAAATTCCATGATTTACGATATTGCGCCGCCGGAGCAGCAACAGCAAGATTCTGCAAGCGGTAGCTCGGCGGGAATTTCCGCCAGCCATGTTCATTTGCTCGGCAGCGGAAACAGTTCGGCATATTTTCAGCGACCGGAATTTCATGAATCGTCGTCTTCTCATTCTCACATGGGGATCATTATGGATGATGACGAGTTACTCACGTCGAAAACGATGACGCCTCCGGAAGAAAACGATCCGGTTTTGTTTGCGTTGAACGAAATGCAGCAAGCCGTCACGATTTCTAAAACGCAAACACTCACACCGCATCAAACGTCGCGATTGCAACCGCAAAATCCGGCAACTGTCCAAAATTCCTCCGCATTGATTCAAAATCAGCAAACAGACAAATCAAGTGAAGAAACGTATGACGAAGGCGAATGGTATCGCAATGTGCCAGCTTGGTTTTGGCGTCTTTTCGGCGGATTGATTGTCAGCACGATTTTTCTTGCGGGAATTATTATTCTATTGATTTTAGGGAAATTGTAGTTGTGTGACCGCGAATTTGTACGAAAAAACTTTTTCCTTCTTCTTGCGTTCATTGTGAAATCGTTTACACTATCTATAAATTTGTTTCTTTTAAACATTCTATTCATAAAACTATATTTTTCGCTTATGCAAAAATTCCATTTCATTTTATTGCTCGTTCTTTTTTTGAGCGGCTGTATGAACAAAAACGAAAAAACAGTTTCCAACAATCCGCCGCAGGAAACGTCAAATTTATCTTCGCCGCAAGAACGCACTGAAACACAAATGACGTCGGATTTTGTTTCCATCGTTCAGCAAATCGAATCGGCATTCGGTGAAGTAGAACGGGACAAAAACGGCACAGTTATCGGCGTCAATTTGGCGAAAGAACGTTCTTCCGTTTCGGATGACGTTTTACACACGTCGCTTCAAATTCCTCGTCTCAAAAAACTTCGCGTCGCCGGCGGTGCAATTACGTCAAAAACGTTACAGCAAATCGCCGAGCAAAAAAATCTGGAAGAACTTTATTTGCAAGAGACGCCAATTCAAGACGGCGACCTTGCTATTATTTTGCCGAAGCTTTCGCAGCTTCAACGGCTGACGTTGCGCGGTTGTAATAACGTTACGGATCAATGTGCAGAATCAATACTTGCGCTGCTGCGATTACGTTCTTTGGCGTTAATCAAAATGAATTTGACGCGGCAAGGATTGGAAAAAATCATCAAATCCCAAACGATTACGGCTCTTGATTTACGGCAGTGCAGCGCGTTGACGGCACAAGATTATACGTTACTTGCGAAAATGCCGCAACTATCCGATCTAAAAATCGGCGGTTTTGCGGTCGAAGATTCCGTATTGGAAACCGTAACGCAACTGTCAAAACTCACCGGCTTGACAATTGAGGACGCGATGATTTCATCGGATGGTTTTGCTAAAATAGCGGCAAATCAGAATTGGACGCAAAATATTACGCTTTTGGTTTTAGCACGAGATACAATGTTATTCGACGCGGGATTGGAGCCGTTGAAAAATTTTCCAAAACTCAAACGTTTGTCAATCAATGGGATGATGATTACCGGCGAGTTTTTAGCGGTGTTGGCGGTAGAGGAGTCGAAACGTCCGAAACTGGAAACGTTGTCGTTACAAAGATCGCTGCTAACGCCGGAAGGCGTCGCTGCATTGAAAAATTACCGTGAATTGAAATCGCTTGATTTGACCGGTGTAACAATGACACAGGACGTTGCGAAAACAATTACCGCATTGGAAACGTTGGAAACTCTCAATCTTTCCGATTGCCAATTAGACAACGAGATAATCCAGCCGATTCGTAATATGAAATCGCTAAAAACACTGATTCTCAATGGCAATCCGCTTTTGCAAAACCCATAAACTTTAACAATCAATAAAAATTTTATTGAACCGCGGATACACGAATGCTTATGAATATTGCATAAAATATATTTACTTGACAAGATAAAATTAACAAGAACAACATGTAAATCATGTCTCCATTTCATGAATCTTGTCGAAAATATCTGTGCGTTCGCGGCAAAAAATCATACGGGAATAAATAATGAACCCATCGAATGAAGAAGAAAAGCAACCGCAACCGATTTTGGGAGAATTGCCGGAATCGGATTCCACAAAAACAGTGAGTACGGATGATTTACCGGACGGCTTACAGCCGAATGAAAGCGTGCCGAACGCTACGCTCGGAGAAACGTTGAAACGGCATAATATTACATTACCCAAAAATAAAATTCAAAAAATCGACGCTTATTGTCAGTTACTCTGGGATAAAAACACTCATTTGAATTTGACGCGGCATACCGATTACGAAAAATTCGTCAGTCGTGATTTGACCGACAGTATTCAGTTGGAAAAACATCTAACGCATGGAGAGCATTTGCTCGACGTGGGAACCGGCGGTGGCGTACCGGGAATTTTGCTGGCAATTTTACGCCCTGATCTCAAGGTTGAACTTTGTGATTCTACCGGAAAAAAAGCGGTGGCAGTCGGTGAAATCATAGACGCACTTAATATGGATTTACCGGTATGGCATGCAAAAGCGGAGGATTTGCTCAAAATTCACAAATTTCAGACGCTTATCATTCGTGCGGTTGCGCGTATTAAAAAATTAATGGAACTCTTTTCACCGCATTGGCATGCATTTGACCGGATTTTGCTTGTTAAAGGACCTCGTTGGATCGAAGAGCGCGGTGAATCGAGACATTTTGGTCAGATGGGAAAAGCGGCTTTACGAAAACTTGATGCTTATAACATTCCCGGCACAGAAGTTGAAAGTGTAATTTTACAGATTTGTCTCAAAGAAAAATTCCCGATTATTTCACGCATTTTAGAGAGCAAAAAATGACAGAGAAGGGCTTCTTGAATATCTTGTAAATTTTCATCCCACTTAAAATCAACCTCTGGACAGGCATTTATAATATTGTTTGTAATAACAATATTATAAATGCCTGTTTTTTTCCAACGAACAATGAAATTGAATTCGGTGATTGCTCCATCTTATCGAGTTTTTTGCAAAAAAGAGCGGGTATAGCATTGAATATTTCTAGAAAACTACCGGGCATTTTTATAAAAGTATCAGCTTTTTTCATATCCGTTCTTGCATTGGCAATATTTTTTACTACAGCATAAAGACATGCTCTCATTAGGTAAGTTGCTCCTAATATATTATTCAAGTCTGTTTGATCCGAAATTTAAGTTTTGTATTTATATCTAAACTTTTGCAAATTCCCATCAGCTCTCTTAAAATAAGCATCCAAACGCATGTTAAATTGGCATAAAAAAGTTAATCGTTCATTTTGCCAAGCCGAGACGGGCGAGCAAGGCTTGCATGCGTTTCGCGGTTTTTCCGGTAAACTCTAGGCGGTCAATGAGCCAATTGATCATGTTACGCAACGATTCTTTCAGCATAGCGCGGCAACTTTCGCCAACCGTTGTCAGTTTCAC
>JAIRYX010000175.1 GCA_031267635.1 Planctomycetaceae bacterium | reverse complement strand
TAATAAAAAACGCACCTCGATAACCTCGCGGCGCTCGCGGAAAGTAATCTTCGATTTTACGTTTCGCGTTCGGATCGGGAAGAACATAGCCGGAATCAAAATTATATTTGGTACGTAATGCCTTTTCTTCGGCTTTGAGATAAGCTTCATATTCTGATTCGGTCATACCGGCAAGACTCATTTTTTGTGTCCGATTATCGTAAACTTCTGTTCCTTTTGGAAATGGGAGAGTAAGCGTATCATTTTTAACAACAACATTGGGTTGAACTCGGTGTATTACCCATGTTTGTACATTATTAAAATTAAATGAAGAAACAAAATTTGAAACATCGCCTCTAGTTTTTTCATCTTGTTCTTTTATTTTTTGGTCAGGATTATCTTGTATTGAATATCCGGCAAAACGCAAAGAAGCCCTCATCGGATAAAATGCATTTTCTATTTTTTTTATATCCTGTATTTCAAAAATATGTGATGCATGTTCCGAGTACTGCAAAGAAGACGTATGACCATCAACAAATTTTCCATTAACGGACTGCGCTTGAGCCATCTGAATACGAACCGGCAGAAATCCTTGTTCAACATCAATCCACCCGGTATAAACATTATAGAAGACAATCCCGGAAGAAGTCCCGTCAACAATATTCGGATTGAGCTTACGACTTTCTATCACAATATAATCTTTTCCTTCTCTATTTATTTTTCCAAGAAGATTCTTATCTTTAAGAGAACCTGCAAAAAAATAATCGGTAAGAAAAATCGTATCAACGTTAAATTCATCTTCATTGAAAGAAGGTGCAAGAAACGGAGGATAGCGGAAATTTTTAACATCGACTGAAGCAATACCTGTTCCTATTTCTGCAGAAGCATGTCCTGCGTTATTGGTATCGGTATTATTATTTATTGGCACAGAGGAAGGATATCCCATCCATTTATATGCTATTTTATCTTTTGCAGAATAGGACAATACAGGTATTTTCCGGTATAACGTTTCAAAATCAGATGATGTAAGGTCGGTTTTTTGATTTGCAAAAAGCCCAACCACATCAATATCATTTGCATTACCGCCGCGTAAAAGGATATTATTAAAATCCGTCCAATAATCGTAAACGATTTTTTGACTTTTTACTCCTGATGTATTCTTTATATGTGCTTGGTTGTGAGTTTCATTTTCATGAAAATCTATTTTTTCCTCCTCATAAAATTCATAATAAACTCTGGATGAATAAAAAGACGACGCATTTGTTTTGTATCCTGCAACGACATCTTCGAGAAGCAACGATTGAGCTATCACCGTAGTATATTCAAAAAAACATCTACTAATAATGAAAAATAAAAAGAATAAAAACTTAATAACATTCATGATCATTTAAACAACAGAACTATTTGTTCTTGTCCCTATTTAAAACACAACAATAAAAACAAAGTATTTGACACATACAAATAATATAACTTCTCACGGCTAGAAATTACATTTTTATTTCGTCTATAAAATTTCATGAATAATTAGAATTTCAGCAACGAATAAATAGCAACTTCTTACCGTGGAAAGTATAAAACATTTATTACAAACATACAAGCATCAATTTTTAAATGGTTATAAATAAAATCAGGAGTACAGATGTAATCTCTTAAGGGAACTTCTAAAAAACTCCTTTTCAACAAATGTGACCGTTGTAAAATAAGGGCAAAGGGCGAGTTTGAGGGCTTTGTTGGTTACTAAGGGAAATTTGATAAATAAAGGGCTGATATCGTAAAATCGTTCGGATAACCAGGTCAATGGAGACCATCGTCATTAAGATGATTACCCAGTTGCCGTGCGGATTTATTGGGTTTGGGCAACTGAATAGTTAAAATATTTGTTTGTCCACTGTCTTGAAAATTCTATTTGATTTCTATTAGCAAAATCATTAAAAAATATCAGGAAGTACAATAAAAATAAACAAACTTCTCTTGTTTCATCTTGACCAAAGTTGTTAGTAGCGTTAAACTAACATTGGTTATTTAGACAGAAATTACGGCTGATTCAGTCGTTTGACATAATTTGATATAGAAACGGATATTATGGAGTTTTTTACGCGATTATTTGAAATTATCGGTGACGCTTTTAACAGTTTTTCCGCTTGGATCGAAAATAAACTGACGAATATGTTTGGGTCGGCAAATGCACGGTTTCTCAAAAAATTGCAACCGATTGTCGAACAGATCAACGCCAAAGAAGATTATTATAAAGCGCTTACAGACGAAGAACTTAGGGAAATGACGCCCAAACTTCGTAAACGGCTTGCCGACGGAGAAACGCTTGATGATATTCTTCCGGATGCGTTCGCGGTTTGCCGTGAAGCGGGACAGCGGGTTCTCGGAATGCGGCATTACGACGTGCAATTGATCGGCGGAATGGTATTGCATAGTGGGGCAATCGCTGAGATGATTACCGGAGAAGGCAAAACACTCGTCGCTACTTTACCTGCCTATCTTAACGCGCTGGAAGGAAAAGGCGTGCATGTTGTAACTGTCAATGACTATCTTGCCCGACGCGATATGGAATGGATGGGACCGCTCTATCTTTCGCTGGGAATTACCGTTGGGACGATTCAATCCAATATGCCCGCCGATGAACGTCAAGCCGCTTATTTGTGCGACATCACTTACGGTACGAATAATGAATTTGGTTTTGATTACTTGCGCGACAACATGCGGTTTGCCGCTAAAGGAGATGATCGATTTCCGAAACAATATCAGCAAGTGCAAGGCAAACTCAATTTCGCTATCGTTGACGAGGTAGACAACATTCTTATTGACGAAGCGAGAACGCCGCTCATTATTTCCGGCTTAGCGAGAAGCGATACGGTTCGTTACGCTCAAGCAGACAAAATCGCCCGACAATTAATTAAAGGAACCGATTTCGAGGTCAACGAAAAAGACCATACCGCCAATTTAACCGATGAAGGCGTGCGCCACGCCGAGCATCTTGCCGGAGTCGAAAGTTTTTACACTGCCGGAAATATGGAGTGGCCTCACTTAATTGATAACGCTTTGAAAGCACATTACTTATATAAACGTGATGTAAATTATGTGGTAGACAACGGTGAAATTATTATTGTGGACGAGTTTACCGGACGCAAAATGGAAGGTCGTCAGTGGAGCGATGGATTGCATCAAGCAGTTGAAGCAAAAGAGGAAGTTCGCGTCAAGGAGGAAACGCAAACGCTCGCGACAATTACTTTGCAAAATTATTTCAAATTATATGAAAAAATCGCCGGTATGACTGGAACGGCAATGACTGAAGCATCCGAATTTTTGAAAATTTACAAACTCGAAGTCATTGCGATTCCGCCGAATAAAACGTTACAGCGTCAGAATTTTGTTGATCAGATTTATCGTACCGAAAAAGAAAAATATGAGGCAATCGTCAAAGAAGTCGAAAAGCTCAACAAGTGGGATGTGTTGGAATTTGACAATGGCGACCGCGAAGTTTGGGGAACGATTGTCAAAAACGACGAGACGCAACTCGAATTTCAGCCGAAAGGAAGCCGTGAAACGCAAGTTATTCCGAAAGATGGAATTGAGAAAATTCAACCGAAAGGTCGTCCGGTTCTTGTCGGAACTGTTTCGATTGAACGTAGCGAGTTGATTTCCGATATGCTTGATCGTAAAGGAATTAAGCATCAAGTTTTGAATGCGAAATACCATCAGCATGAGGCGGAAATTGTTGCACAAGCGGGTCGGAAAGGCGCTGTGACGATTGCGACAAACATGGCGGGACGCGGAACGGACATTATTCTCGGCGGTAATCCCGACGCGATGGCGTGGGGTATTTTGCAGGCAAACTATCCGACTCGATTGGATGTGCCGCGTGAAGAATGGGATGCTTTGGTTCACGAAATAGAGCAGCGCGAACACATGAAAACGGAAGGCGAACTCATCCGAAGTATGGGCGGATTGCATATTATTGGTTCGGAACGTCACGAGGCGCGGCGGATCGACTTACAGTTGCGCGGTCGTTGCGGTCGTCAGGGTGATCCGGGAAGCAGTCGCTTTTTCCTGTCGTTGGAAGACGATTTGATGCGGATTTTCGCGGGAGAATGGGTCAAAAATATTCTTGGACGGCTTGGCATGGAAGAAGGACAGCCGATTGAAAGCCGCATGGTCAGCCGCCGTATCGAAGGGGCGCAAAAAAAAGTCGAGGAACGTAACTTTGACGTCCGAAAAAGTCTTCTCGAATACGACGAAGTGATGGACTATCAGCGGAAACGGGTTTACGGTTATCGTCAACGAATTCTCGATGGCGCAAATTGCAAGTCGATGATTTTTGAAATGATTGACCGTCAAATTGATTTGCATATTAACGCTTTTTTAGACCACGATTACGGAGCGGCGTCGTTTGCGGCATGGGCAGGAAACCGTTTGGCTGTTGAGTTTGAGCCGAAAGATTTTCGCGGAATGAATTTTGATACCGCCGACGAATACGCGCACGATCAGGCGAGTCGGTACGCGGAAATTCAAGTGTTGGACATGGTTGAAGAAAACCTGCCCAAAGATGTAGAAGAAACGGAATGGAACTGGCAGGCGTTAGCGAGAAATGCCAATACGCGCTGGAAACTCTCGGTACGTGAACGTGATTTGCAACAAGTTGGACGCAGTACGGTTGACGAATATTTAATTAAACGGGCGCAACACTACATCGAAAAAGTCGATCTTTCGCAAGGTAAACTGTTTTTGGAACCGAATTTCGGAGCCACAACAGCGTGCAATTGGATTAAAACAAAATTTGGTTTGGCGCTTGATTCGAAAGATTATGAAAATGCCGAAGCGATCACGTTTCGTGAAATGTTGTATCAAATGGTGCATGAGCATTATCACCGGAAAGAATTGCAATTTCCGGTTTATACCGGATTATTACATTTTACGGTGCGTGATTTTAACGGCGTTAAACGATACGACCGCGAAAAATTGGCGGCATGGGCGTCGCAGCGGTTCGGCGTTCAAGTCAATGTCGAGGAATTAAAAAATATGCAGCGGGATGAAATCCGCGACTTGCTTTTTGAAAAAAGCGCGAGGACGGAAACGCAATTAGCGACAAAAGCGAAAGAGCTTCGCACGGATTTTCTTGAGTTGCTCGAAGCGCAGGGAAATAACGAAGAAGACTTAAAACAAGACCGTCTATTGATTGACCGTTACAATCCGAAACTAGATAATTTTTGCGAAATTCTCGGCAACAAATATAATTATGTAACGTCGCCGATTCGTCTTTCACTCTGGAAACCGGAAGAGATTCAAGATCATCTCGACGCGATTGCCGAAGATTGGTACAACCCGGAAATGCGAAAGATGGAGCGTTCTTTAGTTCTGCAAATTCTTGACGCGGCGTGGAAAGACCACCTTTTGGTGATGGATCACTTACGTTCCAGCGTCGGACTTCGCGGTTACGCTCAGGTTGACCCAAAAGTCGAGTACAAGCGAGAAGGAATGCGGATATTTGAAAGCATGTGGGACGCAGTATTTGACCGCGTAACCGATTATATTTTCCGCGTTGAACAATTAGACGAAGAGTTTATCGGTTCGGCGTGGGAAGAAGGCGAAGCTCGTCACGACGAAATTTCCGGTACAGCCGCCACAGAAGAAATGCTTGCCAGTCGTCAACCGAACAGCATCGTCAATCAGCAACAGCAGGCAATAGAACAAAATCAATCAGGCAAAAAGTCTGAACCTTACCGCAACAAAATCCCACAAATTGGACGCAATGAGCCATGTCCCTGCGGTAGCGGAAAGAAGTATAAGAAATGCTGCGGAAAAAAATAGGAGATTACTGGACACGCTAGACCTCTCATATTTGAAATTTTTGTTTTTAGACAGTGTTCATCGGTATCATTATCTCCCCAAAATCCCAAGAGTCGCTCGTGTCCCTTCAAGCAATCGCCAAAAATTGAGAAGAGCGTCAAAAATAAAAATTTTGACGCCGTAAACATAATTTTTGGCATTCTCAACTGAAACTTTCACGTAAAAATCTGATAACGATTCATTCGCCCCAGCCAGATAAATCCGCACCGGGCAATCGGGTACCAATCTTGATGATGACGTCTCCATTGACTGGTTTTCCGAAAGATTTGACTATCGCAGCCCTTATTGATCGCATTTCCCTTAGTAGCCAACAAAGCTCCCCCGAACGCGCTCTTATGTTTAGGTGATAGGTTACGAACGAAAAATAAGGGTATAAGGGCGCATCATTGGTGCAATTTGGGGCTACTAATGGAAGCATGATAAATAAGGGCGGCAATAGCAACTCTTTCGGTAAAATTGGCAGTAGCTCTGCTGTTGCTGTGCGGATTTATGGGAGTTGGGGTTGGCAACTGAATAGTTAGTTATAAAAATTTTTTAGCCGCAAAATTTACAGGTTGGAACAATTGTAAAATAAATAATCTATCAATTTCACGATATTGAAATAACAATTAAATGGTGTTGAAAAATATATTTGCATAGATTCGTGTGTGATAATAAAAACTATTCAAATTGGAACTATAGAGATTTATTGTGGTAAATTTTAAAATGAGGAAATCTCTAACAGCCCACTATTTTCAGAACTTAGGGATATGTTAGAATACATTTTTAGGTAATATTCATATTCCTCAATTGCCTCGTTTAGCAGTAATTGTCATCCTACAAAGATTTATGACAACTTCTATACATTCCACGGCAAGAAATTGCCCTTTATTCGTTGCTAATATTCTTATAGACAAAATAAAAGTGCAATTTCTTGCCGTAAGATGTATAAAAACTCTTTTCAACATATGATGCATGAATAAAATATTGTGAAAATAGTTGGTCAATTATTTCTCCGCAATAATTTCCATGAAAAAATTACAATAAATTCGTGAGAATAAAATCATAAAAAACACAGATTGTTAGATTTTTTCATTATGACAAAATATTGACAACCCTATTATGAAAATTTTCACAGGAATCCCAGAGGTATTACTTGACGAAAAAAAAACTAAACCATAGATTATAAGGTATAGTTTATTGGAACCATTGTTTTGTTTTTGACAATGAAAAACGATAAAGTGAAATTGTTATGAAGAGATAAGAGGTATGTTATGAATATCTGCGTTCACGATGATAATTCTCTCTCCAATATTTTGTTTTTTGAATTAGAGCGGCTTGGGAAAATTCAGGAGTTCCTTGACAAAATAACATGGCAAAAACGTGAAAAATCTCCTTTCACGATAAAAGACATTGAAATGCACCTGCAAATGGATTTTGCAGATTTCGGGCAACCGGACGTTTTGTTTGTTATCACTGATAACGACGATAACTATCATATTCTTGTTGTCGAGGCGAAAATTGATACATACCTCAAGTCATCGGGAAAAAATCTTCCCGACGGGTATCTTAATACGAAAGAAAAAGGGATTACTTGCAAAATCAATAAACAGTTTTCGCTTATTTATCGTGCATTGCGTGCTATCAGAAATTTGTCCAAAACAAAACCTGCGCTGGATGTAAGAAACATTAAATACGTACTCAACGATCAGGAAGAATTGGACGAACAGCACGCCGGACAAATTATTATCGAAAAAGAATACCAATTACGAAATTCTTTGTATGAATTTGATAAAGTGCGTATTTGTCGGGAATCGGCAACCGTTGAACTCATGAGAGACGTTATGCTTAAGCTGGCGGATTTCTATTTGGTAACGATTACCACGGATGACGAAATGCCGTTCCATGACGAAATGCCGAACCCTCCTGTTTTTTACGATTTGCAAGGGAGAAAACAAGATGATTTTCCAAACGTGGGATGGTTAAATTGGACAGAATGCAATAAACTGTTTGAAAACACGGATGAACGATTTACTCCAATTTATAAAAAATTCATGGAAGATTACAAAAGAGATGAAATGCTGGACATCTTCTCGAAACTTGCAAAGGAAACAGGCGGCGAAGTCAAACTTATTGTCAAAAATAAGAAAACCGGCGAGTATTTCCACTTGTCGCGCAATCGGAATTTCTCTTATAAAGTACGCATTTTCCCGTATGGAGAAATCGTCGAAGAAGGCGTGCGGGATAAAAGACAACATGATGACATGCTGACTCGTTATGAGATTATTGAAAAAGCGGTCAGCGTACCGTTTGAAGATAGAAAATTCTGGGACGGCTTTTTGGGCAAACTCAATTATGAAATTAATTTGAAAAGAAAGAAAGCTCACAAAGTCAAGAAAAAAACAAGCGAACAAATTGTAAAAGAAACGCCAAATTCCATGAAAAAATAACGGCAACGGTTGGTTCATGCTGCTGATCGCTTCAAGTTAAGCGGTAGAAGAGTTTAGGATGCTAAACATAGAATAATTTCGGTTCGGCTCATCCGACAAGTTCATACCTTATTCGTTAGCGTTTTAAAAGAGGACAAATTGCTACAGTGAACTTCCAAAAACCTCCCTCAAATATTTCGCAAGTCCTTATTTTTCAACGGTAACTTTTGTTGAAAATGAGTTTTTTAGAAACTCCCTCAAGTGAAATTGCGTGACTTTGTACTACCCCGTTGCCATGCGAATTGATGTGATTTTGCGCGACTGAATCGTTACGAAAAATCAATCAATCCGACTTAGCTTGAAACTGTTGCCCTGCCTCGTCTCCCTAACATTTCCGCCAATTGCTGCTCTCCGATTGCCGAAAAATGCCTATCAATTGCCGGTTTTTTGCTAAAAATCGCCGATAAATTGCCTCTGTGTTCCCCGGAGGTCTTGAAATACCTCCAAAATGTCTGATAATTCTTGCTGTTTTGTTTGTCAAGAAACGAGATGCCACCGTTGAACGGGGCAGACGCAAGGTCTATTCCTACACATTTACCATTGTTATCATGTCAAACATTCTTGATCAAATCGTTGAATCGCGGCGTAAAGATTATATGCTGCATACGTTTTCCGAACCCGATGCGGAATCTACTCTTTCCAGACTCCGCGATAGTTTCCCCGTGCGAAACGGCGTTCGTTCCTTTCGGGAATCGTTGCGGAAAAAAGTGTCCACGCCGAAAACCGCCGCGATTATCGCGGAAATTAAGCGAGGAAGTCCCTCGAATGGGCTGTTCGCGCCCGACCTCGACCCGATTTCCTGCGCGGAGGAATATGAATCCGGCGGAGCAGCGTGTTTGTCGGTTTTGACCGAACCGTCGTACTTTTTCGGGAAGCTGGAAGATCTCATTGATGTGCGAAATCATTGCTCGCTGCCGGTCTTGCGGAAAGATTTTATTGTCTCGGAATATCAAGTGAAAGAGACCGCGATTTTTGCCGATTGCATGTTACTGATTGCACGGTGTCTCGACGCGGCGGAGCTGAAACGTCTGCACGATTTGGCGTTGGAACTGCAAATGGAAACGCTGGTCGAAGTTTTCGACGAGCAGGATATTGAGAAAATCACGCCGTTTCGTTTTCCACTTGTCGGAATTAACCATCGGAACTTGGCGACGATGGAGCTGAATATGGAACGAACGCAGCTTTTCGCCCGTTCTTTCGCGCCGGATCAAACGCTGGTCGCCGCGAGCGGAATTCATTCGCGAATGGAGATTGAACAAGTGATGCAAACCGGTATCACGTCGTTTTTAATTGGCGAGTCGCTTTCAAAAAGCGCAAATCGAAGCGGTTTTTTGAAAGAACTGGTTGGATAAGTGTTTTTCACTTAAAAACTTCCTCGAGGGAACTTCCCAGAACCTTTCCCCAAATATTCGTCAGTCTTTTTCAACAGCAAAATTTATTGAACAGAGATTTTTAGAAGCTCCCTAGAAAGAGAAACCATGCAAATAAAAAAGACAAATACGAGAACGACAATGAAACCCAAACTCGCGTTTTCGCTTCTCAACTGGATGTTTCTTTTTCCGATTCTCTTGTTGGGCGGAGAAATTGCGGGAGCAGAAGTTTCCGAAAAAGCGAGTCCCCAAAGTCTCAAGAACCCTATTGCTCTCTCGGAGCGTATTCCGTCGGTGAATGCCGCTCTGTTGCGGTCGCAAAAGATCCGCGAACTTCGTGGAAAGCATCTTACGCTTTTTACAGATTTACCTCCGTCGCCTTCGGTGGATGAACTTCCGCGAGTGTTTGATCTTGCGGTTGCTGAATATTGCCGTTACTTTGGCGTAGAGGAAAGCGTTTGCGATCAATGGCACATGCGCGGCTGCTTGATTCAGGATTTGCGAAAGTTTGAGCAAGCGGATTTGCTGGGAATCTTTCCGACGCAATTGAATGGTTACTCTATTGGGAGTCGATTCTGGGTGAAAGAGCAACCGAGCGAATTGATGCGGCGTCATTTAGTGTTGCATGAAGGTGTGCATGGCTTTATGAATTACGTGTTCGGTTCGTGCGGACCGGCGTGGTTTCGGGAAGCTGTCGCGGAGTATCTTGGCACGCATCGGTTGCGAGACGGAAAGCTAACGTTGGGCGTCATGCCGAGCGATGATTCAGAAATATCGGGCTGGCGACGGATTCCGTTACTTCGTGAAGAACTGGATTCGGGACAAACGGTTACGCTCGATCGTCTTTTGCTCCGTTCCGGCGAAGAAATAAAAACGCCGACCGATTACGCTTATGCTTGGGGACTCGGATTTTTTCTGGATAACCATCCGCGCTATCAGACATTGTTCCGCAGCATGATGCGGCACGTCTCGTTGCCCGATTTTACGAAGCAGTTCATTCAACAAACCGATTGGAATCTTTTACAAACGGATTGGTATTGCTTTCTCGGCGATTTGGATTACGGCACGGAGCTTGCCAAAATTACTCTTGAAATCAATGCGGACGAGAGTCGCGAGGTTGAGGAGTCAACAGAGTACAAAGTTGTTCCGACTCGCGGTTGGCAAAACAGCCGAATCCGTTTGGAGCAAGGAAACAAGTATCGGATTACTGCATCGGGAACATGTCTTCTTGGCGGTTATCCTTCCGCCGACTCGCCGAAAATCTTGCAATCGGAGCCGAATGGCATAACGATTCGTTATTATCATCATCGTCCGTTAGGGCAGTTGCTGACGGCTATCCTACCGCCTCCAGTTGTCGGTTCGCA
>JAIRYX010000103.1 GCA_031267635.1 Planctomycetaceae bacterium | reverse complement strand
ATCGACGACTTTATTCGTTCCATCAGAGAAGGAAAAGAACCGGCTTCGACATTGAAAGACGCGGTGCGAAGCGATAATATCAGTCACTTGTGCGATATTGCGGTTCGTACCCAATCGGTCGTGAAATGGGATTCCGTCGGCAATCGCTTGATTGATCCAACGCCGGAGCAATCAAAAATTCTTTCTCGCGACATGCGTGCGCCGTGGACTTTGTAATTCGCCATGAGGCGGAAGACCGAAAGCGAGAGGAACGTCGGGATGCTGTGCAGTGTCCCGATAATCAATTTGTGTATTCGTTTTGACAAAAACATTTCTTTAGGAGCAGTATTTATGATTTACCGCATTTTCGCAACGTTGATTTTATTGAGCGTTTACAGCGTTTGTGTTTTCGGCGAGGAACAAAAACTTCGCGCCGTGATTATTGATGGTCAAAATAACCATGACTGGAAAGGGACGTCGCCGATTTTGAAAGCCGCGTTGGAACGGTCGGGGCGGTTTGATGTGGACGTGATAACGTCGCCGCCCAAAGGCGGGGATACAAATGAGTTTCGTCCCGATTTCGGAAAGTACGACGTCGTCGTATTGAATTACACCGATTTCGGCGGCGGCGATACGTGGTCGGAAACAGTGCAGCGTAACTTTGAAAAATACGTTGCCGACGGCGGCGGCGTTGTCGCGTATCACGCGGCGATTAGCGCATTTCCGCAGTGGACGGAATTTAACAAGATGATTGGAATCGGCGGCTGGTGCGGACGCAATGAAAAATCCGGTCCTTGGTTATATGTCAAAGACGGTCAGGTTGTTCGCGACACATCGCCCGGTGCGGCGGGGCATCATGGACAACAGGTCGAATTTCAAGTCGTAACGTTTGACGCGGAACATCCGGTCATGAAAGGTTTACCACCCGCGTTTTTGCATGTCAAAGACGAATTATACAGCAAAATGCGAGGACCGGCGGAACACGTTACGATCCTTGCAACTGCCGATTCCAAACTCTCGGAAGGCGGTTCGGGGCGCGAAGAGCCGGTCTTGCTTGCGGTCGAATACGGCAATGGTCGCGTGTTCGTAACGATGTTAGGACATGATCCCCGTTCCAGCCGATGCGTCGGATTTTTAGCAACGCTCTCCCGCGGCGCAGAATGGGCGGCAATCGGAAAAGTAACCATTCCCGTTCCAAACAATTATCCTACCGGCGAGAAAACAAGTTCAGAATAAAATCATTAACTCATGTTACGTATGAGCGATTAACATTCAGGAAACGTAACGATTCAGTCGCTCAACCCAAATAAATCCGTACAGGATAATGGAATAGTTACCATCAATTTTACCGGAACATATTATTATTGCCGCCCTTATTTATCAACTTTTCCCTTAATAGCCCGAATCGTGCCCACATGCGCCCTTATGTTTCGTTTCGTTCCATTTGGTTTGATAACAATCCATGACCTAAAACATAAGGGCGCGATTGGAGAGCTATGTCGGCTACTAAGGGAAACTTGATAAATAAGGGCTGCAATAGTAAAATCTTTCGGCTAACTATTCAGACGTCCAGTGCGGATTTATTCGGTTGGAGCGGCTGAATAGTTACGATAGCTCATGCGTAACATGAGTCATTAACAAGCTGACGCTCATAAGACCAAGAAGAATCGCAAAGCATGCCGCCTCGTAGCGGCTTGTTATTTTCACGATTCCGACTACAATAAAAATCATAGTCTGCTTGGAAAATTTTCTATCTACAGTGGCGAGCTTGTTATGGTGGTCAATAAAACGGAACATTGGGACGAAGTTCCGGCGGTATGGAATCGTCGGCACTTACTCGGACTCGAAGAGTTGTCGGCGAAAGAAATCACTCTTATTCTTGACCAGGCGGAGCATTTTCGCAGTATCTTGACGCGCGGCGACCGGAAAATTCCATTATTGAACGGCAAAACATGCGTCAATCTGTTCTTTGAAAATTCGACGAGAACCCGTGTCAGTTTTGGACTTGCGGTACGGCGGCTCGGTGCGGACGTGATTGAGTTTGCCGCCTCGACCAGCAGCATCGCCAAGGGGGAATCCATTATCGATACGGCGAAAAATATCGAAGCGATGCAGATAGATTGCGTGATTGTTCGTCATCATTGTCCGGGTGCTCCTAAATTTCTCGCGGAGAACCTCAGTTGTTCCGTTTTGAACGCCGGCGATGGCCCGCATGAACATCCAACTCAAGGATTGCTCGACATTCTGACGATTCGTCGGCATTTTGGAACGCTCGAAGGTTTGACCGTTGCGTTGGTCGGCGACATAGCCCACAGCCGAACTGCCCGCTCGAACATCTGGGGACTTAAAAAATTAGGAGCCAACGTTATTGTTTGCGGACCTTCGACGCTCGTTTCGACGCATTGGGAAGAAATTGGCGTGGAGTATTGTTATCATCTCGACAAAATTCTTGACCGTGCCGATGTGTTCAATCTACTTCGGATTCAATTTGAGCGTCAAGTGACGCGACCGTTTCCGTCGATTGCGGAATACGCGCATTTATACGGAATGAACGGCAACCGAATGCGGCGGACAAAAGAGAATGTATTAATTATCGCGCCGGGACCGATCAATCGCGGTGTCGAAATCACGCCGGAAGTCGCCGACGGCCCGCACTCGGCAATCCTCGAACAGGTCACAAACGGCGTCGCTGTCCGCATGGCGGTACTTTGGCTGACACTTGCGCGATAAGAGAAACAACTGACACCAAAAGGGCTTGGGAGACAAGGGAGCTTTCCTGTATCCGTCGCGGTCTTTACCGAAGGTCTCGTGGCGTTCCCTAGAGCCGCTGGAACATGCCTCAGCAGCTTCAAGTTGCGCGGCGGGAATTGAGACAGGAAACGTTTTTGTTTATTTCGCATTTTGGGAGGGATTGATTTATAAAATAGGGATTGGTTTATAAAATTCCTTTAGTAGCCAACTTACCTTTCTCCCCTTGTCGTTCAAATTTTTTTGATAAAAATCCATGATCTAAAAATCAGCGCATAAGAGCGTATATTGATGCGATTTGGGCTACTAAGGGAATTTTATAAATAAGGATTGCAATAATAATATTTTCTGGTAAAGTAGTAACTATTCAGTTGCTCTGTACGGATTTATTAGGTTTGAACGACTGAATAGTTGCTGTTAATATGTCAATTGCAGAAGTAAAAATGATCCCTTGACGTAATTGTCGGCTTTATTTTTACCACAAAAATTTTTTAGCTCTATACTTCTTGCACTTGAGTTTTCGGTTTTATGAATGGAGCTCAAACCGGATTTTACGGTATAACGACGCCAGTGAAAACCGAAATTTCAAGTGCAAGAAGTATATCAATTCAATAACTCTGTTGCAACTTAATCGAGGTTTATCATGAACAAAAAATCATCAAGACGTAATTTTCTGAAAAAATCCGCCGCCGTTACCGCTGTTGCGGGAGCTGGGCTTTCGTTGATACGTTCCGTTCACGCGGAAGGTTCAGGAATCATAAAAATAGGACTCGTCGGTTGCGGCGGGCGCGGGATGGGGGCGGTTCAACAAGCGTTGTCGTCGGGAAAAGATGTGAAATTGGTTGCGGCGGGCGACTATTTCAAAGACCGTGCGAAAAACGCTGTCAACGCATTGAAAGGTCAAGCGGCAGATCAAGTGGACGTTTCCGAAGACCGGATATTTGACGGCTTTCAAAACGATCTCGGCGTTATCAATTCCGACGCTGACGTGGTGTTGATTGCGTGTGCCGCGAAGTTTCATCCGTATTACGCGAAACATGCTGTCGAAGCGGGAAAACATGTGTTTGTCGAAAAACCGCACGGCATTGATTCTGCGGGCATTCATACGTTGGAAGAAGCGATAAAGATTGCGCGCGAGAAAAAACTTTCGTTTCTGTCCGGTCTTCAAAGTCGATATTGTCCACAATATCAGGCGTTGGTGGATAAGATTCACAACGGAGCAATCGGTGAAGTTCGCGCGATCCAAAGTGCGTTTTTGCGAGCTCCTTACGGAGTTCGCGGTTACCCCAAAGGAATGTCGGAATTAGATGTTCAGGTTTACAATCAATATATGTTTCGTTGGCTTTCCGGTGACGATTTCACGCAATCGCTTGTCCATAACGTGGATCGAATGACGTGGGTTTTGAACGGCGAATTACCGGTTCAAGCGGTTGGAATGGGAGGACGCGCATCAATGATCTCGCGGGAATACGGCGACGTGTTTGACCATCATTCCGCGATGTTCTGTTATAAAAACGACCATTGCCGTCTCTTTGCGGTTTGCCGGACGGAAACCGGTTGCTACGATAGTTATGACGATTTAATTATCGGCGCGAAAGGCGTTGCGTATTGGAACGCCGCGCAAATTGTCGGCGAAAACAACTGGCGTTACGAAGGAAAAAAACTCGGCGGACATCTTGAAGAACAATTGGATTTTTACGACAAACTCCGCAAAGGCGAGCGTGTGGACTCCGGCGACTACATGGTCAACAGTACGTTGATGGCGATTCTCGGACAAGTCGCATGTTATACCGGACGCATGATCACTTGGCAAGAATTGTACGACTCGAAATTCACATTCTCCCCAGCGCCGGAAGAATGCGTTGCCGAAATGAAACCGCCAACAGTCCCCAGCGAAAACGGCTCTTACCCCGTTCCGATTCCCGGGCAACATAAATGGTGGTGAAAAGCTGATAGAAGACCAATGTCGTTCCCTTTTATCATTGGACGATATTAACATAACGTTCAATGATAATCCATTGTAGTTTCGGTAACAAACCCAATACCATTTACATGCCTCAAATCACCCTTTTAATGTCCTTGCTGCAAATGCTTTCGACGGGGGCGGAACGTTCATTTCGAGTTGTCACAACTCTCGATGATGTTAAAGGTCATGTGACAGCGAAAAAAGCCCACTTGCGTGCAAGTAAATTATCATCAGCTGAGTCTTTTTGGCTGGCACATATCATTCAATAAAAGCCGTATTTTATTTTTGTTATTTTAATTAGCGTTATTTATTTAATTTATATTTAACGGTATTTAATAACGGTTGTTGGTTTGGTTCTCTTCGTCGCAATTGGTAAAATTCGATGATGTTTTTATTGAGTTTTAGTTCGGCGCGAATGAAACGATTTGTCCACAAGGCATCAACGTCCATTACCATCCAAGAATGTTTACCGTGCTATTGTTATCAGTTCGGTGGATAAAAATCATTGTTCCTTTAAGTGTTTTGTCAATCTCTTGTTTCATTTGATCTGATATATCATAACGATTATTTGTTGCCTCAATTGAAGCCCAATGTTTGTTGCGATGAGCGTCCACGTAAAGGTTCGATTGTTCAACCAATGCCTGATAGTTTTTGAAATGAAAACGTTCCCAAACACTTTTTTGCCATTGTCCGTTTTAACTAAACTTTTGCAAAATCCCCAAACGTGTTATAATTAACGGCGTCAGGGCTAGGTGAACCCCAGTTAAAAAAATTATTTTCCAAGCAGGAAGGAATCCGATGATTATCGTTAAAACGCCTCAAGTGGTGCAAAACGCGGTGGAAAATTTTATTGGACGGCATTTTCGCAACGCTTCGCAGCATAATCATGTCGCGAATTATCTTAAGCTACGTTTACGGACATGATTTGCTCTTTATTGATTATGTTCATCCGACAAGCGGCAAGCATTATCCGATTGATTTTCGCCGCTATAAAAAAGCGGAACAATGCGAATTGACCAAAGAAGATTTCAAAAAACTTCCTTGTTTGGCAATGGAATTGATACAACAATGTCATGA
>JAIRYX010000043.1 GCA_031267635.1 Planctomycetaceae bacterium | reverse complement strand
GACGCACGGCTTGATCGGGATATTGTCGGGTTGAACAGTGCGGTTGATGCCGCGTTGCACCACTTCGACCCCGCAACAGTGCAAGCCGCCAAAACACTCGAAGTGCGTTTGAAAGGTTTTCGGGGCGAACTCGAAAAGAAGGCGTATGAAGAAGAATCGGGGGCGGTAAAAATTTTGGTGAAAGATTTGCAAACAACTTATGCGACGCAGGTTGCCCACCTCAATCTTGATTCGTGGGTGACTGAAATTGAGAGTGCGCAAAACGAATTTGAGCGTCTTTTCCTGTTGCGCAACGACGAACTCGCCGACCGACCGGGCGAAAAACTGGTGGATGTCAAAAAAGAAATCAATGTTGTTTATCGCAACATGGTTTCGCAAATCGACGCTTACACGGTTCTGAACGGCGACCCGTCAACCGAACCGTTTGTCCGCCGTCTCAACGAGGAAATCACCTACTTCAACGACCACACGCATCACCACGCCAAAAAAGACATTGCCAAATCCGCCGTCGAGACAATTCCCGACCAAATCTATGAGGGCAAACCGGTTGTTTTGATTCCTGTGGTGTTCGACGAGGGCAAGGAACTTGTGTTTTCGCACGATTTCGAGTTGTCGTACAAGAACAACAACGCCGTTGGAACTGCCGACGTGATCATTCACGGCAAAGGCGCATTCAAAGGAAAAAAAATCATCAGCTTCAACATCGTGCGTAACGTTGTCGGGAAATAAGACGTAGGGCAACCCTTGCGGTTGCCCTCTATGTTGACGAATAGAAAAAATCCTTTTCGGTGTTGCCGGAAGTCAGCGGAAACGAAAAGATCGTTTGTAATGATTTCGCCATTATACTCAAGCCGTTTTAAAATTCATGGGGCTGCCCACGCAAACGCAACAACGTGAAGCGGTTGTTCAAGGGCGAAGTTTATCGCTCATACCGGCTACGGTATAAAAATATCCGTAAACGGTAAAGAGACAATATATTATGCGAAGAAAAGAAAAAGAGATTGCGAGCATCAATGAAAAGCTAGCGATTATTGACGCTCATAAAGTTTGCCGTCTTGCGTTATCGGACGGCGTGCAACCTTATATTATTCCGTTGAATTACGGATATTCTTTTGAGGACAATGTGTTGACGCTATTTTTTCACAGCGCAAATGCGGGCAAAAAATTGGAAATCATCAAGAAAAACAATCACGCCTGTTTCGAGATTGACAACACCGGTCAACTCATCCCCGCCGATCAACCTTGCCGTTACAGCTACAAATTCCAAAGCATCATCGGCGTCGGCAAAATCATTTTCCTTAACACGCCAACCGAAAAAATAACCGCCCTAACCAAACTTATGCAACACCAAACCGGAAAAAATCAATTATTCGATTTTGACAAAACAGCATTGGAACGAATCACCGCGTATAAAATGATCGTCGAACAATTCACCGGAAAAAAAGATTCATAATCATTGATTTTTTACGCTTATTTCACATTTTGGAGAAGGATTGATTTATAAGATACTGTAACTATTCAATCAATCAAACCACATAAATCCGTACCGGACAACAACCTTAATGACGATATCTCCATTGACTAATTTAACTGAAAAAATTTTGTTAGAAAGCGTTTTTGCCCATTGTTTTTTTGTAAACTTATTGCATAATGAAAGTTCGTGGAATTTCTCATTGGAAATTATTTTTTGTAACAATCCCTTTTGATCATTTGCTGATTATGAATCTTGGAAAAATTGCGTGGCGGAGTATCGAACATCGTGCGCTTGCGTCCATTTTGACGGCGTTTTCGATGTCTCTTGGCGTGGCGTTGGTTGTGACTGTTTTAGTTATTCACGGCGTTATCAATCAGTCGTTTCAGCGAAGTGCGCAGGGTTACAATCTGCTCATTGGACCGAAAGGGAGCAAACTCGAACTTGTTTTCAGCTCGGTTTTCTACATTTCCCCACCGGAATCGCGGGTTCCTTATCGACTTTATGAAGATATTCAAAGCAAAAAACTTTATGCGACGCAAGTCGAGAAAGCGATCCCTGTTGCGATTAGCGAACCGTACAAAGGCGCGCCGGTTGTGGCAACCTATCCCGAATTTTTCAATATGCGGTACGGAAATGATAATAGTTATAGATTTCGTCGCGGGGATAAATTCAAAGATTCCGATATTTATGGCGCGGTAGTCGGTGCGGAAGCGGCAAAACATCTCAAGTTGAAAGTTGGCGACACGTTTTATCCGCATATCGGATCGGGAACTTTGGCAAAAGGTGAAAACCGTAAAGTATTTGCTGTTCGCGGGATTCTTGCATCTACAGGAACGCCGAACGACCAGGTGATTTTTATCAACCTTGAGGGCTTTTATGAAATGCTCGAAGGAACAGATAGTATGATCGATCTTGCCGCGCATGGCTCAACGGCAGTTGCCAAAGACGCAAAACGCGAACGGGAACTCTCGGCAATTCTTATCGTTACAACCGAAACAGAACGAAAAGCGGAAATGGTCAACGAGTTTGAAACCGAAGCAGAAGATTCCGAAAAGAAAACGACCTTGTTTGGCGAAAACGAAACGCCCGTTGATATTGATACGAGTAAACTAGAAACCTCTGAAACCTTTAATCCGGCGGTTTTGTCGTTTGCGCAAATTGTCGAATCAAATACGGAATATCAAATTCAGGCAGTTTATCCGGTTCGTGTTGTTACCGATCTTTTTGAGCAAGTCGTTGGAAACATTCAATTTGTGCTTGTCGTGCTGGCATGTCTTGTGATTGTTGTCGCGGGGATTGGTATGATGGTCAGCATTTACAACACGATGAACGAACGGCGGCAGGAAATCGCGATTATGCGTGCGCTTGGAGCCAAACGGCGAACGGTTATGTTGATTATTTTGTTGGAATCCATTTTTCTTTCGCTTGCCGGCGGTTTGGCGGGATTTGTTTTTGGTCACATTTTGATTGGAGTTCTTAGTCCTTGGGTCGGCGAATCGGTCAAAGTTCCTGTTTCCGCATTGCAATTTCAACCGGTCGAATTATTTTTGATCCCCGGCTTGACGTTGCTTGCGTCAATTGTCGGTTATTTGCCCGCAGTCATCGCTTATCGTACCGACGTCGCTCAATCGTTAAACCCATAAACTCTGACTTTTGAATGATCATTAGCCCTGTTCAATAACCATTCAAATCGTTTATTTCAGTGATTAACTCATCATGTTACGCAGGCAGGATCTAAATTCAGTCCAAATATGGTTCTCTATTTCGCTTAAATTCCGCGATTTGTTTTCGATTCATCGCAAAACTGGCAAAAGAAAGGAATTGCCCGCTTGCTGTGTTGGAAATGAATTCAACTGATGATGTTTTTCACATAGACAATATGGAATCCACGACAGGACTTTTAAATCAGAAAATAACATGGTTTGCCGAAACGCCGATTGTTTTGGAGTTGAACGACGGCGTTGTTAAACAAGTACTGCTTCGTGAAAATTTGAAAAGGATGCAATTAGAAAACAATCCGGTTTTGCTTTGGTAAAAACTGATTGAATAAAAGTGTTTTGTGTCAAAATGTTTTGACACAGATTTAAGTCTCAAAACTTTTTCTCAAAAGGAGAAATGAAAATGAAAAAAAATGATTGGGCTGACGTAGTATTAGGCATGTTGATGATAATGTTGATCATCAGCACAATCAGTTGTTACTGCGCTACGCTTGTTTTTGCGCGATGTGATGGTTTGAGCTATGGTTGTACAGCTCAATGCCAATATCACGGTGGTCTCAATTCTTGTGTTAAAAGTGCTAGGGACCTTAGTCCAGGTACATGTAAAAACAGTGAAGCTGAATGTGCCGACTGTAAATGTGCGGTTGTCAATCCTATTAGTCCTTCAGATTGTGATTGTACTACAGAATAGTTTCTGGTAATAAAATGATACTACTACCAACTTCAATTGATAGTAGTATCATTTGACAAACAAAATTTATAATAATTAAGTAGAGAACATTATGAATATTAGTAAAATTCTTTGTCGTAGTTTATATTCCTATATTATATCATTGTTTATATTTTATGCTACTGTGACATGTTTTGCAACGGATACTACAGTAGAAACTGATTATGAATATTTTAAACAGGATGTTATAAAAAATTGGATAACATATTGCAAGAAACTTGGTGATTACAGTGGTAGTATTAAGCAAGAAAATAAATGGGATACGAGATTCCAACGGGAAAGTCAATTTTATGAATACCTCGTAATAGGGCTGTCTCCTAATGTTGTAAAAGAAGAAAAAATTAATGGTAAAACGACTGTTTTTTGTGCAAATTCGACCTATTCATTTCGTCTTAAATCCGTTGATAAATCCAATAATTGGACTGTTGATGAATTGGTCAAAAATGACAATACTGAACATTATTTTCTTGAAGACATCAACAACATAACTACCTCTTCAAAAAGGTATAATGTAAACAGTATCATTACCCGTTCATTGGTAGCAGGATTAGACCTTAATAGTTCATTCTTACCGGTAATATTTAGTGATCCCGGTTTTGAAATTACTAAAATTGAGTCATTGCACGAAAGCAATGAAAATATTGAAAGAATATTTTTTCGATACAATTGTCCGGCTGACAATAAATGGACATTTCCAAGAAGCGGAACCATTGATTTATTGAAAGATCACGATATGTTAATATTGTGTGCAAATATTATTTCTGCGCAGTCTAATTTTGAAGATCAATGGAATTTCGTTATAGAAAACAAATACGACTTTTCGCAAGAAATACCTCTTGTTATTTCAAGTCAACGCCGCTGTTTAGATTTACCACCACAAAATAATTTTAGATATTCAATGAATTTCACATATAATATTTACAAAACAGATTTAGTAACATCGAAACGTTTTACACTTTCCCATTACGGTCTTCCTGAACCCGATTTTGGCGAGCGCAGAACAAACCGGATTCGATATATTATTATAGGGATTGGAATCTTGATGATGGCAATCGGTGCATATCGAATAATTCAGGAACGCAGAAAAAGATTTTGATAAAATAACAATAAATGTAAAGTAAATGTTATGAAAAATCATAGAAAATTGCTGGTTTCTATTTTCGGTGGAATCGGATTGTTTGTTCTGATTTTGCTGGGAACAATGTTTTATTTCGGAAGTATCGGGGCAACTATTGCCTATATCAATGGCGAATCAGTTTATATTTATCCGAAAAAGATTGATCTTGGTAACCAAGAAGCAGGAACGGAAACTGTTGCTGTATTTTACATGAAGAATTTGATGGCAAATGACATTTCAGTTGTCGGCGAAAAATCAAGTTGTACTTGCGCGTTTTCAGAGAAAATCCCGATCACCGCACAAGCGGGAAAAACAGTCGAGTTGCGAATTAAAACGCAGCTTCCAAAATACGAAAGCGGTTACGATCAAATCATTTCATTGATGGTTGCGGAGTCGGGACGTTTGGCAATGCATCCGGTTCAAGTCACGGCACGCATTCCGAATCCGCTTGAAATACCAGTGAGTGTTGAAGAAGAACAAAATAATGATATTGCTCAAACAGAAAATCACAAATAATAACGGGGAATGTCTTGCGTCGAATGCTCTGACGCAAATTGAAGGTTTCAAATATACTTCTCACGGCGAGAAATTGCACTTTTATTTTGTCAATAATATCAACAACAAATAAACGGTAATTTCTTACCGTAGAATGTATAACTATTCAGTCGATTGTAAACTTTTTTAATACGAAACAGGTCATGCGTTACAAACCTCATTTCTACCTAATTTTCTTAACAAAACAACCTCAGTAGCCAATGAATCCTCTACAACGATAACCTCATTACCTCATCAAAAAAGAAATAATAAATGAGGTAATGAGGTTGGTTTTGGGGAAACCTTTTTGCTGAGGTTGTTTTGTTAAGAAAATTAGGTAGAAATGAGGTTGAAAATACGAAATCCTCGCATCGAAATTGCGCCGAATTACTTACATTCCACTGAATCGTTACGTTTCAAAAACTTTTCGCAAATGATTCCAAAACGATGGCTTTCACTCTTGATACTGCTTGTATTATGTTTGACAACGAGCATTCCGTTGTCAAACCAATTTTCTGCTGTTTACAATGAATATGGTCGCTTGGCTTCGGGACAAATTAATATTAGTTCCGGCGACTTCTCGCCATTTCATGTCAATCCGCCGTTACCGAATATGATTGGAGCATTGCCAAGTGTCTTGCTGAACGCCGAATACGTGACGCCGGCGGATTTGGGATATTCTCATTTCGGACGTTCCGAATATACTCCTCACACTTGAAATTTCGACTTTTAAGACAGTGTCGAGTATTCATCACCTCCCCCAAGTCTCTTTTTTGATGAAAGCCCAATTTTCAAGAGTGATGAGTATAATACTTCTGATTAACTCATGTTACGCAAAGAAGTTTTTAAAATTAAGTCACTGTTCGTTGATTTTTTGTAACTATTCAGTTGCCGTTCGGACAACTGAATAGTTACTTTCTAAAAAAATACACATCTTTTTCTAAAACGATGCGGACAATTACAATGGAAAATATTTACACAGACCTCATGCGTAACATGAGTGAGTGATTAAAATGTTATCTTTCCAATAATTTTTTGAGGTGTTGTTTAACGGACGCGCCGTAAACCGGATCAGCGAGAGCAAATTCAGTAAAGGCGGTGAAATAACTCTCGAAATTACCGATGTCGTAGCGGAGTTCCGACGGCGAAAGATGGACGCCAAGAAACCGTTTTTTGTCGTGAATCATACGACGAATCGCATCCGTTAATTGAATTTCGCCGCCTTTACCGGGCGTTGTGGTTCGCAAGTACTCAAAGATTTCCGCAGAAAAAACATAACGCGCCGCGACCGCCAATTGACTAGGGGCTTCTTCTGGGGAGGGTTTTTCTACAATATCATCCAACTCAAAAAAGTCGGTACTGTTTTTGCCCGGCTGTGCAATGCCGTATTGAAACACTTCGTCATGCGGCACTTCCTCAAACGCAATGACTCCTTTGACGTCGCCATTTTTTTCAAAAAGGTTAATCATCCGTTGGACAATTTTTGATTCAGAACCTCGCCCAATAATCGAATCGCCCAACGCAACAACAAAACGTTGTCCGCGTACAAACGGTTCGGCACACAGCACGGCATGTCCTAATCCGAGTTGCCGACGCTGCCGCAAATAAAAGTAATCCGCGTCTTTCCGCTCAAACGCAAGTTCGGCAAGAAGGTCTTCTTTACCGGTCGCACGAAGATTGTCAATTAATTCGTTGTCGATATCGAAATGATTTTCAATCGCGGTTTTGCCTGCACCGGTAACGAAAAGCATCCGATGCACGCCAGAACGAATCAATTCCTCGACCACATACTGCACTACCGGTTTTCCGGCAACCGGAAGCATTTCTTTCGGCTGACTTTTGGTCAACGGCAACAGCCGCGTCCCGCGCCCCGCCACTGGAATCACTGCAAGATCAATCATGTTTATCCTTTCATTCAAAAAATAAAAAGTTGTTCTACTCTTCACGCTTGAAAATTTAGTTTTCGTTAAAAAAGGGACATTAGGGACACAAAGGACTTTTGGGACGTGATGAACGATCAAAACTGTCTTAAAAGTCGAAAGTTCAAGTGTGAGGAGTATATTTCATATTTTCAAAACTGAAATTTGGTAAATTTCAAAACGCTCCTTAAACGACAACATACCGCAACGGATCAGACTCGCGGCTACTTGTCCAAACCGTGAGTGAGTCGGTAAAATAGGATTGTAATTCGTCGGCAAGTTGCTTGACTGCGAAACGTTCGGTCACGTAATGTCCCGGAAAAATCAAACCGATTTGATTTTCGCGAGCTTCCAACATCGTATGAAATTTCACCTCGCCGACAAGAAAAACGTCTGCGTTTTGAACAATTGCTTGTTTGAGAAAATCGTCCGCCGCACCGCATCCGATAGCGACGTATTGCACTAAACGTTTCTCGTTGGATTCTATCAAAAATTTATCCGGCGCAGCATAAGCAACGACATGCAAACCGAACAATTTTGCTATTTTTTCCGCTAATTGAAGTAACGGCGTCGGTTGCGGCAACATTCCGATACGTCCTGTTCCTTGCGGCGGTTCCTCGTTCGGCGAATTATTTTCTGAAGATAGCGATGGATACAGCGTTTCGATTTGCGAAAGTTCCAGAAGCTTTGCGATTTGCTGATTGATACCGGTTGACGCCGAATCAAACGCTGTATGTGGACTATAAATTGCGATTCCGGCGTGAATCAACTGCCAAAACATATCGCCGATTTTCGTATCGCTCGTAACACGTTTGATTGCGTGAAACGGAAACGGATGATGCGTAATAATCAAATCGGCATGTTCGTCAATCGCTTCGCGGCAAGATTCCGGCGTGACTGTCAAACAGGTCATCACTCGCCGTATTGTCATGGTACGCTTTCCTGCAAGCAGCCCAACATTATCCCAATCTTCCGCAAGCGCAAGCGGGTATTGCGATTCCAGATAACGAACAACATCGTCTAGCAAAACCCGCATAATATTTTCCCTCAAACAGTTATCTCAAAATGCAAAATAGAGCATCATCAACAAACAATTGAGATAAAATATAGCAAACATTCGAGAAAAATACAAGACCGCGCAAGTCGCAGAGGCAAGGGACACGAGAGTTCCAAGAACTCGTGGGAACTCGCTCTTTGATTTCCAATACTCTTTTACTCTTTATTTGAACCCCCGTTTCAATGGGCACATTTGTCCTATATACCTGCTTGCGCATATATTTGTTTGCGTGTATAGTGTCGGATTGGCAGCGTAATTTGCACGCAACAACACGCATGAATCCAAAGGAACGGAAATTGTGTTGGAATGGAAGTTCCCTTTTATGCTGATAGATTTTTCGTAACGATTCAGTCGCCCTAATCCTTTTGGCATTGACTTGGTTTTGCGGATTTACTGTTCTATTGTGATGCGATGAATTGAGCAGATGTTGGTGACATTTCAAATGCGGAGTTATATAGATCGAAACAGATAAAAAATACGAAAGCGGTAACAATATGCCTTTTGTCGATGTCATTGTACGGTTAGCTGCGTTGCATGGAGTTTCTGTCGGAAGTCTCATGCCAGAACAATGACACAACTTCTTTGTGTAAATCGCTTATTTTTTCTATGTTTGTTATATACGCTACTATAGATAGCTGAATGTGTTTCTATAAGTTATTGTAGTTTAATAACTTATAACTATTTTTGAGAAAACATGATAAATATGCGATAATAGGCATACAACATTAAGCAACGGTTGCTCAAGCAAAAAAAACTGCCGGAATGCGCCCAAGCAACCGGCAGACTCAAAAGGCGGCAAAGCCGCCTAAACCTTGCAAACAATAAGTTTACCAATGTTAGAACAAATGTCAACCGCCGCCGAGCGGCAAGTGAGCCGCGAATCTTCCAACTGGCAAACTATAGCGAGAGTTGGCAAGTTTTCCGTTCGTGTCAATAATAAAATTTTCCTGCTTCTTTCGCATTTTGGGGAGGAGTTGGTTTATACAATACTATAACGATTTAGCTTCCCAAGCCAAATAAATCCGCACAACACTTGGGTAGTTACAGTCAATTTCACCGGGAAATACCACTATCGCTACCCTCATTTTAAAATTCCCTTAGTAGCCCCGAACTGCATCAATATGCGCCCTTATTCCCATCTTTTTCGTTCAAGCTGTTTTGGCAATCATCCATGATCTAAAAAATAAGGGCATAAGGGCGCATTTGGGAGGGCTTTGTTGGCTACTAAGGGAAATTTGATAAATAAGGGCTGTAAAGATAAAGCCGTTCGGGTAATTGCAATAGTAAAGTCTTTCTTGTAACTCTACAGCTACCCAGTGCGGATTTATTGAGTTTGATCAACTGAGTAGTTACAGCACATTATAAACCAATCCCTCCCCAAATGCGAAATAAGCAGACAAGTCCAATATCAATTGAAGGAGTTACCATTAGTTTGGTATTTTATGAGTTTAAAATCCCTATTACAGTGTACCATTTTATGTTGTCCAGAGAAAATATGAAGCAATGAGGAAATATTGTCCTCCTCTCTCCTAACAGCGAAATAATCAGTCCATTTTCTATCTTCTAACAATCGTGTCATCCTGACGAATTGCGCTCATAATAACCGATTCTTTTTGAGCAGGAACCACCGCAGATTGTCGGATGGAGCGATTCCATTGCGATTTGGTAATTTTCGGCGGCATTTGGTTTTGTGGAATTTGCGAAACTTGTTGCGGCACAAGCGCGATTGCAAACCAACCGTTGTCAATGCGGACGAATCCAGTATTCAATCCTGCAAAACGTTCATCTTCGCGGAAAAGTTTCGGTTTGAGTGAAATGGGTTGCCGATTATGAAAAATCTTGCTAAAAATCGCTCGAAGTACCACTTGTTGCGATAAATTTAGGTCGCCAATAAGCTGGACAACGCCATCGCGCACCAAACACGGCGAGCCGTTCGCGTCAATGTCTGGAATATAATTGACAAGAACACAAAAATCATTCCACTCTTTATCGTCCACCAATAAATGCGACAAATTCAGCGACAACTCGACACGGTTTTTCAAAAAGCGAATACCAAGCGGATTGATATTTGCAAAACCAACTACCACGTCATCTTCATCCGCAGCAGTCATATCCAAGTCAGGACGTTGAATGACATTGGTAAGATAACGCCGCAATTCAGCAATTGTCATTTGCTTTCCCGCAAGATTTAAGCGTTCCAGAGCTGCATTCAATCCAAGTTCATGAACCTTTAAATCGGCAATTGATCCTTCGGGCGTTGCCGGGTCTTTAGAATCGCTTCCTAATGAAACCGGCGTTGAAAGATACCACGAAGTCAATAACCATTCTTCCGTTGTTTTCGCTTCGTGCAATTCTAATGATGCGTTTTGCTGACGAATTACGCTGAGAAACAAACGTTCTAAACGCTCGTTAAATATTTTGAAACGTTCATCCGCTTCGGAATCAACCCGTTGTTTTGCCTGCATCATCATTTTGGATTTTGCGTCCGCCTGAATTTGAGACTGCTGATTCTGATATTGTCCTTTAGCGATTTCTCGCACCAGATCGCCTACGATAGGCAAAATATCTAAATCGGTTTGCACTTCTTTTAATTTGACTTTGCTGTTTGCGATAACTTTTGCAGGACTAACTTGCACGCCTTTTGTTGTTAATTCCAGTTGTTTGCTCGCGGAATACGTTCCGTGGCTTTGATTATGTAAGGTTGCCGGAAAAGTAGACGCCGTTGTTTGCGTTATGACTTGTCCGTTAATATTAAGCGACATCAGCAAACGATTGGGGTCGGGGATTAGTGAAATATTCACTTGCGTATCCGCCCGCCGTTTGCCGACAACTTCCTGACCAGCGATTGTTTCACGAACAACGTCAAATTCAGGATCGCGCGGCGGCAACATCGTATTGATAAGATACCGCGAAACATAAACTTTCAAATGAGCGTGCGTAAATTCATTTTGAACTGCTTGTCCCAGTTCTTGTAACGCTTTCGATTTTGACCCAAGCAACTGTCGGCTTAACAACGCCAGCCGACTGCTGTCGCTCATACCGTGATAAAACCGGTATTCTTCATAGACGCTCAATAATTCCAACGGATGAATCGGGTTTCCTTGCCATTGTTCCATTTCCATGAGCCAATCTTGAATCGCTGGAATTTCGAGTAATTGCGATTGTTCCGGTTTCATAGAAACACGATTTTTAGTCATAAAAAAATAATTGACCGTTGAGCAAATCTTGCGACATTCTGCTTCATCAAGAGAAACATCGGAAACATTGAGAAAATTTACTGGCGATTGATTTGGTTCCGCTTCATCGGAAGATATTATATACTGCGACGCATATTTTTCTGTTGGTTCGGCGGATTGCGCGGTAACAGCCATTACCGCTTGCTCTTGATTAGGAATCAAATAAGTTAATTGCTCATGTAACGGATTCAGTTGAAAAAATTGAATCCAATGCTGTCCGTTTTGATTGAGCAGCAACGTGGTTCGAATTGCGTTGGATTTTTTATAAAGACGAATTGCGTCGCTGACACGCTTGAAAGGAGTAACGCCGTATTTTTCAGATTCCTCCAAAATCGGTTCTTGTTCTAACGCTGTCACAACTTGCGACCAGAGCGGCAATCGAATTTGTAACGATTTCGCAATACTCTGAGCGGTAAACGGTTCTTCCGATTCATTCAACGATACGACTTCCGACTCTGGAGCCAATAACAACAAATCGGCAAGTGCGGATAAATCGGTACGCAAATCTTGTTCCGAATTTTGTATATGCTCAAAAAAGCTGATAAGCTGTTTGGCTGCTCGCTTCGCCCAATCTGCACAACTGTCTTGTTCCTGTAGTCTTTCCAGTTTTTGGTAATCTGCATAAGGGAAGTAAGATTCATCAAAAAGACTAACAGGATTTGTTGATGTATTGAAATCAGACGCAAAAAGTCTTTCGCAAAAATAATGCGAAGAGAAATAAAAATTCCCTGAAAAAATTAAAAAACAAGGAAGAATACGCAAAATGAATTGTTTTTGAGTTCTCATTGTAGAATTGGTTGAGAAAAACGTTGCACCTGAATAAAGAACACACTCAAAATTCTTTTTCGGCTATTCTTTTTTGTAAATTGAAAAAGAATAGCGTTTTTTGTGAACTTCTCCAACGCTCCTCATTCAGCGAACATGACAATTCATTTATTCCTTCAATCTTTCCAAAAATTCATACAATCCTGTTCTAAAGACTTGAAAAATACGTTAAATAGAGAGAAATATATTAACCTGTATTTTAAAACAGATACTTTCTTGCTTTTTAGAAATTGTTATATTTATCACACGGAGAAATTACATTTTGATTTCGCATAAGAATTTCCAATGAACGGTTTTTCCTCAATGTAGGCAAGCGGCAATTTCTGACCGTGTGAAGTCTCGATCTACAGCCAAAAATTCCGACATAACCGATGATCGCTTCGGCTTTCGGAAATCCTGTTGACGGCAAATGTAATGATCGCGCGGTTGAAAATTTTATCGAGCAGTTTTGGAAAATTTTTGTTTTTTTCTCTCTTTGAAAAGCGGTTGCTGTTTGTAAAGGTGTATTATTTATATAATGATAGAATTATTATCAATTCCACTAAAACATTGAAGATAATGATCAACATTCTCAAAATTCGTGCAAATCGAAATCGAACACTGACGCTAACAGACCAAGAGCGTGAAAATTATCAATCGCGACTGTTCTTTTTGAATCAAACGCAAAGGCAATTGACGATGGCGGAAATCGTCAATAAAACAATATGCGGCGATTTGTTTAACGTTCTGAATTGCTTGCCGGAAGCGTTTGCAGATTTATTGATTCTTGATCCGCCCTATAATCTCGACAAAAGCTTTCACGATATGAAATTCTCACGGTCGGATGACGAAACGTATTTGGCGTATCTCGAAAGTTGGTTTCCGAAAATTCTCAAAGCAGTGAAAACGAACGGCTCGATTTATATTTGCGGCGACTGGAAAAGCACTTTTTGCCTTTATCAAATCCTGCAAAAATACACGATTGTCCGCAATCGTATCACTTGGCAACGAGAGAAAGGACGCGGTGCAAAAGCAAATTGGAAAAATGCAACAGAAGATATTTGGTTTGGTACGATGAGCAAGCGTTATTATTTTGACGTGGACGCAGTCAAGCAGAAGCGAAAAGTTATCGCGACATATCGGGAAAATGGTCAGCCGAAAGATTGGGAGGAAACGGACAACGGCAATTTTCGTTTAACTTATCCGGGCAACTTTTGGGATGACATTTCCATCCCTTATTGGTCAATGCCGGAAAACACCGATCATCCAACGCAAAAGCCGGAAAAGCTCATCGCCAAGTTGATTCTCGCAAGTTGTCCGCCAAATGGAATAGTTCTCGATCCGTTTTTGGGTTCAGGAACAACTTCGGTGACAGCCAAAAAGCTCGACAGAAAATATGTCGGCGTGGAACTTAACGGGGAATATTGTTGCTGGGCGGAAAAACGCCTCGCTCTCGCTGAAACAGACGCAACGATTCAAGGTTATTCCAACGGCGTTTTCTGGGAGCGAAACACGCTCAATTTACAGTTAAGAGAAAAAGTAAAAAAAGAAAAAACGGCAAAAGATATACCGTAATACCTGCTTGTGCAGGTATTTCTTTCTTTAGTTTCCCGTAACTATTCAGTCGATTGTAAACTTTTTTAATACGAAACAGGCAAGCGTTACAAACCTCATTTCTACCTATATTTTCCAAACAAAACAATCTCAGTAGTCAATGAATCCTCTACAACGATAACCTCATTACCTCATCAAAAAAGAAATAATAAATGAGGTAATGAGGTTGGTTTTTGGGAAACCTTTTTGCTACTGAGGTTGTTTTGTTAAGAAAATTAAGTAGAAATGAGGTTAAAAATACGAAATCCTCGCATTGAAATTGCGCCGAATTACTTACATTCCACTGAATCGTTACGTTTCAAAAACTTTTCGCAAATGATTCAAAAACGATGGCTTTCACTCTTGATACTGATTGTATTATGTTTGACAATGAGCATTCCGTTGTCAAACCAATTTTCTGCTGTTTACAATGAATACGGTCGTTTGGCTTCGGGACAAATCAATCTGATTTCCGGCGACTT
>JAIRYX010000036.1 GCA_031267635.1 Planctomycetaceae bacterium | reverse complement strand
CATATTTTGACACAACTCAAAAAGACTAAACATTTTGTTTAACTTTTTCATCGCTGAAACTCCTTCTAAAACTTTTAAGTTTTTTGAAATAGTAATGACAAATAAGCACCGTGACTTTTTGTCAAAACAACTAATTTTATTAATTGCTATTATACACCAGGGTTTGGAATCTTCAAAGAGGAATATGGAATATTTGGAAATTTTCTTGAGAATTTTTTTAGCTTCCGAAAGAGACGTTAGGAACACGAGGAACTTTAGGAGCAGGAAATAGGATAAACAAGAAACAGCACCTTAAAAAACGAAATTTTAAGTACGAAGGAGTATATAGGACGTGGAATTTCTCCTAGAACATTATACCGTTAAAAATTTCCTTTTCTCTGTTTATAGGTATTTTATATAACCACAAAGAGCACGAAGCAATCATGAAATCCACGAAGAGGCGTATGTTCCGCGTGTTCTTTGTAGTAAACATTTTCTGACCAATTTTCTCAAATTTCAATCCAGCGTCCCTCTTTTGCGCTTTGGATTACCGCGTCGCAAACTTTTTGCGTTCGCATGGCGGTACGGAAATTCGGCTGAAATTGCGTGCCGTCTTCGATGCTCTTGAGAAAATCAGACATTGCGTTAATGAACGTATGTTCATAACCAATCGTCGTCCCCGGCACCCAGTATTTACTCATATAGGGATGTTCGCCGTTTGTCACGAGGATTTTCTGCCAGCCAGTGAGGTGATCTTCAATTTTATTACCGGTATCGGGATCGGCATAGCGGAAAAATTGTAGATATTCCGGTTCTTCTAAATTGAAATACGCTGCGCCTCTTTCGCCGTTTAATTCCATTGAGCTATAATTTTTGCGTCCGCGAGCATAACGAGTGCTTTCAAACGTACCAATAGAACCGTTTTCAAAAATCGCAAGAAACATGCAAGCATCGTCAATCGTGATCGGTTCCATCTTGCCGGTTTCTGCGTGAGGACGTTCTTTAATGAAAATTTCAGTGTAAGCCACGACCTTTTTAATCGGTCCGTTAATCCATTCGGCGGTATCAATCGAATGCGCGAGCAAATCGCCAGTCACGCCGCTTCCTGCAATTTTCGCGTCGAGTCGCCACAATGCAGAGCCGCCTTGCGGAACTTTTTGACTAATCGTATAATCCTGGTTATAAACCGCGCGGTAATGAAACGGCTTGCCGATACGTCCTTCCTCGACAACTTGCTTGAAAAGCGACACCGCCGGAACACGGCGATAGTTGAACATTACCATATTAGCAACGCCCGCTTTTTCAACAGCGGCGACCATTTTTTCCGCTTCGTTCAAGCTCATTGCCATCGGTTTTTCGCAAACGATGATTTTCCCCGCTTCCGCCGCCGCAATCACCATATCATGATGCAAAAAATTCGGCGCAACCACGTCAATCAGGTCGATGTCGTTGCGGGCAATCAATTTTTTCCAGTCGGTTTCAATCGACTCGTAGCCCCACATTTTCTGAAATTTTTTGAGAACTTCGAGGTCTTGTTCACGTCCGTAACACGCTTTCAGTACCGGTTTGTATTCCAGCTCAAAAAAATGATTGACCTGACTGTACGCATTGGAATGCGTCCGCCCCATAAAACCGCAACCAAGCAAGCCAACATTGATCGTTTTTGTCATTTATTAACCTTTCAATTTTTTATGTTGTGAAATAAACAAAAATCTCGACAGATTTGTAAGATTAAGACAAACTCTAAAAATTTCTTTTCTAATACAAAAAATCATTTAAGATATTAATTCTAAATACCTTATGCTTTTGCTATCATCTTTGCGTTCTCTTCGTAGTGAAATGAGAGAGAGATTTTCTTAACATAATAGAACCGCACAATCCTGTCAAAGGTATCAAAATAACAGATTCTTTTATAAAATGCAACAGCTTGCGTAAAAAAATAAATAACATTTTTATAGAATTTGCGAAATTTAAAGCGTTCACGAACCCAAACCGTTCCAGTTGGTAGCGTCGCTATAATTGAAATTGGTAATTATTTTTGATTCTTTCGTTTTGGGGAGACAATACTGAAAACGTAATAGAAAACTATGGCGTCAGTTGCCCAAACCCAATAAATCCACATTGATCAACTATAGAGCTACCCGAACGGCTTTATACTCATTGCAACCCTTATTCAAATTCCCCAAATGTGAAATAAGCAGAAGCGTCTTTCTGTAGTAAGACGACGTCGATTACACGGGTGGAAATTATATTTTTGCTTCGTGTCTGGATTCCGGATCGTGTTTTTTATCAACACATCACACGCAATTTCTCACACGCAATTTCTCACCCGCATAACATCGATTCACTGTCGCGAGAGAAGCATTGTCATTGAGATTTTTAAGAGACTGTTTGGGAAGGTTTATGCTGAGCAGATGATGAAACTCACGAGCAATGCATAAAGCTTTTGGGTAAAGTCGCAACGATTTCTCAACATGCCAAAGTTCCAGAATGGAGAGTTAATTTTTAGAAAACTCTATACCTTCGTGAGAATTTGATTTTATAAAATTTACATTTGCGATTCGTCATTTTCGTTGACCATTTTGCAAGCAAAATTGAACGTGACGGCAATTTTACCGGCGACTGTTACTTTCGCTTTCATAAAAAACACGTCTTTCATTTGATCGGTCAACGTAACGTGAAGCAACACTTCATCGCCCGGACGTACAATCTTTCGAAATTTTACATCGTTCATCCGCCCGACCACTGGTACGCCTTGTTCTGTCAGTGCGTGTGTTTTTTTGAAATACGTGGAAAGAAAAATCGCTCCCGTCTGCATCGCCGCCTCGCACAAAAGGACTCCCGGCGTAATCGGATAATGCGGATAATGTCCGGCAAAGAAAAACTCGTTACCGGTAAATGTCTTTTTGCAAACAATCTCGTGTTCAGTCCATTGCACGATTTCATCGACAAATAAAAACGGATCGCGATGCGGTATCGCGGCGAAAATTTGTTGTTGGCTCATGAGAACTTCGACTAAATAAAATAAATATTGGCGTAATACAGCCATGTTTGAATAGTGATCGAACGATGACTACTGGAAAATTGCAATTTTATTTTGCCGCTAACATTCGTTCTAAACAAACACGAGCGTCGGCGGCAATGACAGCATCCACCGTAACAAGATTGACCGGATCATTAGCGGCGAGATGTTCCAAAACGTAACAAATATCGGCAAGGTGCGTTAATGCCATTGTACGGCAAACGGACGGATTGTTGCCGAGATTTATCACGGTCTTATTGGAAAATGTTTTACCGAGACGCTCGACCAAATGCCATTCCGTGCCGACTGCCCAAACCGTTCCCGGTTTCGATGCGGCAATCGTTTCAATAATTTGACTTGTCGAACCGACACAATCCGCTTGCTCGACAACAGACGGATGACATTCGGGATGGACAATGATTTTCACGTCGGGGTATTTCGCTCGCGTTTCGGCAATCGCGTCCGCCGTGAAACGAAGATGGATAACGCAACAGCCGTCCCAAAGAATGATGCGGCTTTTTTGCGGATCGCCGGAATACGCGTGCAACTGTTCGTCTTTGCGATTCCAAACGGCGGTTTCTTCGAGCGTCAAGCCCATTTTGAGCGAAGTGTTGAGTCCAAGCATTTGATCCGGCAAAAACAAAACGCGGTCACCGTGAGCAAATGCCCATTTCAAAACCGCTTCGGCATTGGACGATGTGCAGGAAAGTCCGCCGTGTCGTCCGCAGAACGCTTTAATCGCGGCAGTTGAATTGACATAAGTAATAGGAACAATTTTCGTTGTATCAAATATCTGACCAATCGCGTTCCAGGCAGTTTCTACTTGCTGTTCGGTCGCAAGATCAGCCATTGAGCATCCCGCCGACATTTCAGACAATGAAACCGTTACCGATTTTCCATTTCGCGCGGCAAGATTCTCCGGTGAGTTTGCCAAAATATACGCCGTTTCCGCCATAAAATGAACGCCGCAAAAAAGAATGGAATCGCATGTTCGTATTTGTGCTGCCGCACGGCTCAATGCGAAACTGTCGCCGGTCAAATCGGCATGACGAAGAATTTCACTTCGCTGATAATGATGTCCGAGAATTAACGCCTTTTCGCCCAACGTTTTGCGGGCATTTACGATTCGCGAATCAAGTTCCGCATCCGATGTCGCGCGGTATTCGTGTAATGGTTGAGGGAAAGGCATAAAATGTTGTTTCTAAAAACTTTTAAAAATCCGAAGGAGACATGAAAAACATAAAATTTTATAACATCCGTACAGATATATTTGAGTATTTTAAAATTCTTTTCAAAAAATCTACGTTATGTATAATAAGTTTTTGTTCATTGTGAGTATGAGCATGTATCGCGGCTAAAATTGAAAAAAAATTATAACAAATATTTTTGATCCATACAAGGATCGGGGAATATTTTTCTTTTACAATTGCAATTTTTCAGGTTCAAAAATGATTTTTAGTGATATTTAAAACGATGCCTGTTCAACAAAAGACAGAAGAGTTAATGACTTTTGCTCATGAAATTGGTATAGACAATGTTGGTGTTTGTCGTGCCGAAGCGTCGGCGTCTTATCCTTTTTTTGAGCGGTGGCTTGATGAAAAAAAACACGGCGACACTTCCGTTATTAACGATACAAATTATACCGTCAATCGCGGTATGACTTATTTACAACGTCATCGTGAGGCGAGAAAACATCCGAACTCGATTTTGCCCTACGTCAAAAGTTTGGTGATCGTGGCATTAAATTACGAGTCGGTAAATCCGCTGCCGCAAATGTCACGAACGCTTTCGCAATTAGAACAATTCGGCGTTGTTGCGGAATACGCACGCGGATACGATTATCATGACATAATGCGGGCAAAGCTCAAACGATTGACAGAAAAACATCACGAGTTGTTTCCCAATGCGACAACGCGAATTGTTGTGGACACGGCTCCAATTTTTGAACGCGAATACGCGATGCGCGCCGGTTTAGGACGTATCGGAAAAAACACGCTACTGTTGAATGATCAATACGGCAGCCGTTTTTTTCTTGGCGTCTTGCTTTCTACTGCGGAATTACATATTGAACCTTCGCAAAACATAAGTACGGAAATATCGCTTTCGTGTCTGCCGCGAGAAAAATCATGCGAAAATTGCGGACTATGCGCAAAAACGTGTCCGGTTGGCGCGTTAGATATACCATATCAGCTTGATGCACGAAAGTGCCTGAATTATTGGCTCATTGAGTACGCTGGAAGTAATATTCCGTCTGAAATTCGCTCTCAAGTTGGCAATCGTTTATTCGGATGCGATACGTGCGTAAGCGTTTGCCCGTTCAATAAAAGAAAAGTGAAAACGCTATCGGCGGAATTTTTTGATGAGTTTTTATTACAGAGAAATTTACGAAAACAACTCGAATATGGTTGGCTTTCCATCAATCAAATCGAATCTCTTGATGAAATGGCATTCCATGAACAGTTTTCCGAGACGCCAATTTTTCGTCTCGGTTTGACAAGGTTAAAACGTAACGCTGCAATTGTAAAAGAAAATGGCTTTATTGAAAAATGAGGACTTACCGACATTGAGGAGAGGTTTTTAGAATTTCCCTCTTGTATGTTTTTCTTTTTGTTGTGATAATACACCCATTTGTCATGGAATGGCAAATCCCAAACAAAACCGGTTTGGGTCGCTTATTTTTGAGTGTTTTTGAGAATAAATTCGACAATCGGCGCGGGGGCTTTGAGACTATGTGGATGATGACCAATTCCGGGTTTCAAAATTACTTCAATTGGAGCTTGCATCTTTTTATAACGCTCGGCAAGAATCGCGGTATTTTCCTCGTAAGGAACAGCTTCGTCACTGTCGCCGCAAACACTCAAAATCGGTACCTTCTGCTCCGCCAACGGTTTCAACGCATCAATCGGGTTGCCGTCAAATTTTAAAGCGTCTTCTTCGGTCAATTTGTAAAGTTTCAATACTTGTTGCCAATCGCCAACACTGCCTTTGCCTTTCCCCTTACCGCCGGGCCAGCTTTTAAAATCACAAACCGGAGCATCAATATATAAACACGAAACCTTTGTCGGATTAGCAATCGCCCAACGTAAAGAACACAACCCGCCGCGACTCATACCTATCAAAACCGGCTTTTTTGAAAAGCCGTGTTTCTCCGTAAGAAAATTGTAAAATTCGTTGCGTTCTTTAATATTCTGCGGTGAACCCAACAAATCACTACAACTAATAAACGCAACATAATATCCTTTGTTCAAAAGAGCAATTTCCGTTTGCGGTTCATGCCCCCAAAAAACCGCCCGCCAAACCCAAAGCTTTCCCGCCGCCGCCTCTTTGGGAACAACCACGCGACACTGCCGCTGTCCAACCTCAAATTCATAAGATTCAAATCCGTTCCAATCACCCTTTTCCCCGGAAAACTCCTCCGCAAAAATAAAAAAGGAGAAACCGGAAATTAAAACAACGAGATTCAAAATAATAAAATTTCGTACAAAACATATTCTTCTTTTTTGCATTTGATTTTTCTCCAAATTTAGTAAATATACTCCTCACACTTGAAATTTTAGTTTTCATTAAAAAAAGGACTTTAGGGACATGATAAACGATAAACATTGTCTTAAAACCGAATTTTCAAATGTGAGGAGTATAAGATTAACATAAACATTAAATATTTCCCTTCATCGCATATTCGCCGATATTATCTTTGGGCGAACCACCGATCAACGGATTAAACAACGTGCCTTCATCATTCCAGTCAAAATGCGGAACAAGACGTACTTTCACATTGTCTTTGTTCCTGATGACATCGGATAATTATTGTAACTTAATAGATATACTTCTTGCACTTGAAATTTCTGTTTTCATTGACGTTGTTATACCGTAAAATCCGGTTTGAACTCCATCCGTAAAACCGAAAACTCAAGTGAGAGGAGTATACATTTAACTTAATTTTTATTAATGAAATCCCAAACAAGCAAATAATTGTTGACACAACTCCTAAAAAACGAAAAAAAGGAGGAGCGACAAACACTGATGCAATGATACCTGTTGGAAAACCTAGGAAACACGAAAAAAACAATAAACCGAATATATTGTTATTATCCCAAATATTTACAAACCCCCAAAATGTAAGAATCAGCGATAACCATGATACAATTAAAGAGAAAAAAGCAATATTTTTCATTATCAATACCTTATTAAATCCTTTCAGTAAGATGTTTACCGATCCGTTTTATCTTGAAAATATTCTCCTAAAGCAAATTATACTGAATAGTCGTCATCTATTGTACTATGATAAAGAATTGGCAAAATCTTTGTCCTATTAATATTTAATGTTTGATGGTTGTGCCACCAAGTGTTGGTACACCATTCAAATATACTCCTGTTAGGCATCGTGCGCTAATAAACTTACTCAAAATCCTGTTACGAGGTGTATGTTAAAATTATAACAAATATTTCCTAAAAATGCAATCCCATTTTGATCAATGATTTTGAACATTTTGTGCGAGGTATACCTGCCGTTGGTTGAGCATAGTACACATTACGCAAGCAATATTTTATAGTTTTTAAAGTTTTGGAATTCTGGGTTCATGAGTGTTGCGACTTCTTCTTTATATTGTTGATCAATTTGTTCCAGGCAATCGTTGATTCCTCCTTTGAACTGTTCGAAGGTTTCATAATAAACGTTATACAAGCATTTCTTTTTCAC
>JAIRYX010000033.1 GCA_031267635.1 Planctomycetaceae bacterium | reverse complement strand
TTGTTCAGTGCGGATGTATTGGGCTTGGGCAAACTGAATAGTTACTTTTATTCTCAAAAGTTTTCACTGTTCTAGGTGGTTGGAGTGCATTCATATACTTCTTGCACTTGAAATTTCGGTTTTCACTGGCGTCGTCATACCGTAAAATCCGGCTTGATCTCCATTCATAAAACCGAAAACTCAAGTGCAATGAGTATATTAGCGCCACCCAAACAGCAGGCCGGAGTAAATGTGTCAGAGTTCTGATGATCGCAATCACAACGACAAGCGTAGAATTGCCTCGTTTTGCAAAACGGCATAATTGGAAAAGAAAATGTTCGAAACGGGCAATTTGGGCAAAAATCGCATGGCGAACAATATTGCTGTTGCAATTGGTGCATATTACCCCCCCCCCCCATGAAATTTAATCCGATTCTGCGAAATGCCCAATTTTGGGCTTGAACATGAATTTGTTGTGCCTGAAACAGATTTTAACATTTAAAAATCTCCTATTTTTAAGGAATTTTTGGGAAATGAACGACAAAAATCATGAATAATTTTCCCTAATCGCTCAATTTGACTAATTCTCTAGTGTACACCAAAATTATGAGTCTGTAAAGTGGATTTTTTTGAAAATTCCTGATTCTACCGAATTATGTATCTCACAGCGACGAGGTAATAAAACAATTGTTAGACTAGACCTTAATCCAACGAATCCCTAGCGTGCAAGTAAGGGAAAAACAGCAGTCTTCCCTTGCTTTTCAGTGCCGTTGCTGAAAAATATTGTTATGACGCAAGCGGTCATACAAAGCGGTCTGATTGATGCGGTCAACGCGACGCCGGTTTTGAAATTGAAGCTGCCGTACTCCAAATCGGATCACGTGCTGAATATCGCCTATCACTTTTCGTGCGGCGGGACGTCGCTCGACGAACACATCGAATATCGTCGAAACGATCCGACGCCTCTCGACATACTCCAGCCCCATTCGATTCCCGACCCAACAACGGCGAATAAGAGAAAGAAAAAATCATGCAAGACGAACAATCGGAAACAACATCAAACGCACCTCGCGCAACTTTCCTTCCATACGCTAAACGACTCGCTATACCTCGCCAAAATATTGAATGCGACTTCGATTGATTGAGGAATAGTTATATTAAGTTTTGCGAGAGGAGTTGATTTTGTCGGAAAAAAAGTCAAAATAATGATTGGTCATATTCGATAATTTGTTTTTTTGCTACGAATGCACGAAATTAAAGGGATTATCAACAAGTCTATTACAGAAATCTTTTTTTGAAAGGAATACAAAATGCTCTATCTTTACGATCACATTCAGGAAGCGGCGGCGTTTTTGCGGACGAAGTGGAATAAAACGCCTCATGCCGGATTGATTCTCGGAACCGGACTCGGTAATCTTGCGTCGCAAATTGAAACGGATTTGGCGATTCCCTACGACGAAATTCCGTATTTTTCCGTTTCTACGTCGCTCACGCACAAGGGACAACTTGTCCTCGGAACGCTTGAAGGGCTGCCCGTGATGGCGATGGAAGGTCGCGTTCATACTTACGAAGGTTACGATTGTAAGCAGATTACGTTTCCTGTTCGTGTGATGAGAGCGTTAGGAGCGGAACTTTTGATTGTTTCCAACGCTTGCGGCGGCATGAATCCGCAATTCGCGCAGGGCGACGTCATGTTGATTGAAGACCACATCAATTTGATGGGTGTCAACCCGCTCATCGGAGTCAACGACGACCGGTTAGGACCGCGTTTCCCCGATATGTGCGAGCCGTATTCGCACACATTGATTGACAAAGCGTTAGAGATTGCGCGGCGTGAAAACTTTGCCGCGCAAAAAGGCGTTTATGTCGGCGTGTTGGGACCGAATCTCGAAACCCGCGCAGAGTACCGTTTTATGCGGACAATCGGCGGCGACGCGGTTGGAATGTCCACTGTACCGGAAGTGCTTGTTGCAATCCATTCGTCGATGCGAGTTCTCGGCATTTCGATTATCACCGACATTTGTTTCCCCGATGCGCTCAATCCCGCCAATATCGTTGAAATTATCCGCACGGCAAATGAAGCCGAACCGAAGCTGACTAAAATTGTCTGCGGCATTTTGGCGTATGAAAAAACCGTTTTGGAAAAACAGGTAAAAAATTAAAAAAGATCAATGAAAGACGCAATTCACGCATCGGGCATATAAACAATATCAGCCAACTGAACGCCAAGCAGACGCGAATGACGGTCAATATCAAGTAAAAGAATGTGAATCGGTGGCAAATGTTTCTGTTTAGTCCACAATTTGGGGAGGGATTGATTCAAAAAATGCTGTAACTATTCAGTCGATCCAACCGAATAAGTCCGCACTTGGATAACTGTATAGTTACTGTTAGTTTTATCGGAAAATAGTATTATTGCCGCCCTTATTGATGAAATTCTCTTCAGTAGCCCTGAATTGCACCAATATGTGCCCTTATTCCTAAATTCCTAATACTGCTTGTGCATATATTTTGCGTACTTTCCTCTCTACTACCAAGTCACGCAATTGCCCTTTATTAAAATGAGAACAACGATGAAACTATGTCATGTTTTGGGGGATTTTTTCAGCAAGTGAGGTCATGATGGCAGCAGTTTCAAGTTAAGCGTAAACTCTAGTGATAAATGATGTTACAGCGTTTGAATAATTACTTGGTCGTGGTGGTTGGTATGGTTATTTACCTTAATAATAGCGATTTTGGTTAAAATTAACCACTTAGTGAAGTTGGTATATTTGATAATGTACAAAATAAACAAGAAATATTTCAAATATTCCCTTGAAAATCGTGATGCTTAAGGAAACTGCTGCCTTATGCCCTTATGTTTTAGATGATGACATTTTAAAATTTGTCTCTCACAAAGGCACAAAGAACACCAAGGGATTCTAAAAAACAAATTCTTTGTGCCTCTGTGCCTTTGTGAGAAAACATCAATTGAAAGCGCCCTTATGCCCTTTCCCTCAAAAAATCCTCTTGATTTTTTTGCCGCGCAAGGTAAACTACAATGATTATGGACAATCAAATTTTGGAAACAGAAGATCAACAATCGCACAATCCGCATGATCGCTTTGCGCGGGCGACCGTCGGCGATCCGCTTTACGCGGGGGATTTTTTACGGCATTACGCTCCGCCAGCCGTCGCCAAATGTGTGGACTTAGACCATTTGGAAGTCGCGCCGACGCACTTTTTGAGTCAGCGGCT
>JAIRYX010000006.1 GCA_031267635.1 Planctomycetaceae bacterium | reverse complement strand
ACCATCGGAGTATTGACTAGCAAATGAAAGGAAAAAAGAAGTAACTATAATGTAAGTAAGTTGGATCATTTCGATGTTAGAATTTCGTGTTTTTCAACCTCGTTTCTACCTAATTTTCTTAACAAAACAACCTCATTATTTCTTTTTTGGTAACTATGCAGTCGCTCAAACCAAATCAATCCGTACAGGGTAACTGCATAATTACTGTTTTACCGGAAAATATTATTATTGCAGCCCTTATTTATGAAATTCCCTTAGTAGCCCGAATTGCACCAATATAGGCAACCTTATTCCTTTCTTTTTCGTTTGATTTTTTTGATAACAATCCATGATCTAAAAAATTAAGGGCATAAAGGCAAGTTTGGGGGGCTTTGTTGGCTACTAAGGGAAACCTGATAAATAAGGGCTGAAATGGTAAAGCCGTTCGGGTAACGAAGCAGTTACCAAGGGCGGATTTATTTGGCTTGGGAAACTGACGCCATAGTTTTCTATTGCGTTTTCAAATACTGTCCCCAAAAAACGAAATAACCAGAAACATTTGAAATTTGCCAATATTTCGCCTAACTCCACCCAAAAAACTGCTCCTACTGAATAGTTACAAACCAAGCCCATTAGCTTGAATTCCGCTTTTAGACATTTAAAAATTTTTTATGTCAAAATTCCGATGGCTGTCTATGTTTGAGCGGCTTTTTTACTAGAGTGCGTAACATGAGATAAGTTGTAAGCCAAAAGAACGACAGAATTTTTCAGAAACTTCGGGGGAAACATTGCATTCCCGATATACTGTACTTATTCCATCAGAGATTCTTCAACATTGCTGTCAAAGCGGCGGTAAGCTGCTTGACCGTAATCTTTAGTCTCGCGCGATTGTCCGACGGTGGGCCATGCTGTCACTTCACGCAATTCCGGCATGATTTCAAGCAGTTGTTCAAAAAGCGTTTGTGCCATCCATTGAGTCGATTTTTCTTTCGTATGTTCAAGAATAGAACGTACTGTTTTCATCATACGAACCAATACGGCGCGTGAGCGAATTGGGTCTTCAATAGCGTCATCCGGCTCAACAAGTAATTCTAAAATCGGAACATCAAGAATGTCGCGCCATTGGTAAAGCCGACTCAAAAGTATGTCCGACGTCGGTTTTTCTTGGGAGTATACTTCCGCAACACTGCAATTCAAATGCCTCGCCATATTTGCCGCCGAAACATCTTGTGTTTTTCGTGCTTCCGCCAGCCGATGAAGCGGGCTTGGCGTATCTATCGCCGATTGTTGACTGCTTTGCGGAACGATAGAAACGTCAGATTCCAACGCAGAAATAAGCGGTAGAGAAACCGGAGTAACAGCGATCTCTAAAGAATGTGAATCCGATGCTCCCAACATAGTGTTAACCTTTTTTTGTTGTCATTTTAATTGTTTGGCATGCTCGTTGCTCAAACGGTCGAAAATGTTTTTAATCGATTTCTACGTAAAGCGTTCGGAAAATGAAACGGCGTCTGTTCCGAGTTGGTTTCATGTCCATAACACAATTCAAGAAACCGGATATTCTGCTCTTCCATAAAATCAGCACATGTTAGCGGTTCTGCAATTCTTTCTCCAAGCGTGTCCAATAAATGTTTTTTGAACATCGCAATTCCGATGTAATTATCCTTCTTTGTAATAATACGCCCTAAAATAGCGTCACAAAACATCATTCCATTATAAAATAGAGAGATTTGAGGAAATGAATAATTGAGAAGCGAATAAAAAATGTATAAAAAATTACCAGTGGAATGTTGTATTCCATTGAGAACAGATTTTTTTAAACCGCATTGACGCCAGAAAGAAACAACTTTGACTTGAGGATATTTCAGTGCAAGCGTTTCAGCAATGTCTTCCGTTGCGTCGGTAGAATAATCATTGACAATGACGATTTCACATCCCAATCCGGTGTCGGTCAATGCTTCCAAACAATCGCCGACTAAACTTGCAAGTTTTTTTTCAACATTATGAACCGGCAAAATAATACTGATTTTTTTTGTCACAATAACCTCAGCATGGTCACGTTCTTTCTTTCGTCTTGGCTTCCATTCTCCGATAAACGTGCTAAAAAGTAAAAGGGAAACGAATTTTCCTTATTTTTTCTTTATGTAACATGTTATTAAATATCCTTACTTATTTTTATCATTCGGCTACAAAAAAGCGGGACTGGATAAAAATGTCTCAAGTTGAGATTGGCAGTATTGTGTGGTGATTGCGTAAAATACCGGATTTACAGCTATACTCATCGCACTCTAAAATTCATTTTTGATTTTTAGGGGCTGGATTGACAATGTCCAAATATTTTTTTGAATATGTTCGTGCACTTACTGGCGCTATCATCTACAATGAGCAAAATTCATCAAAATAAAAATTATTATCAAGTTCTTTTTCAAAAATTCCGATACTGAATTGTAACTGTAAAATGTTTTACTTTGATTTCGTTATTAAACTTTTTCGACCTGCATTATGACATTTAATAAAATAATGAGACGCAATTGTGTTCTTTTTTATTTTTTGACGACGTTGTCGCTGATTTTGTGTATATCAGGTATTGTACGATATGAACGTAACAAAAAAAATGCAGTCGAATCTTCACAGAAAACGTTGAATCTTCCAAACTCGGCATTTAGTGTCGCTTTTTCCGATCCTTCTGTCTTTTATGACAATTTTGTTGACGCTACGAAGCTTGCTCGCCAACAAGAAAAGCCGATGTTGTTGCTGTTTACGGCAAAAAATTGTGCTTATAGTAAACAGATGCTCGAAACAACATTTCAATCGGATGCGGTGAAGCCGTTTTTACAACGATTTATTTTAGTAAATGTGGATATAAACCAACATCGTAAGCTTTGCCGTCAGTTGAATGTGGAAGCCACGCCGACAATTCAATTTCTGTCAGCGCAAAGCGTACCACTGCAGCGAGTCAACGGCATTACTAAACCGGAAGAGTTGATCGCTTGTATGAATTCGACATTGCAAACGATTACAGCTTCTGGAATTCGTGTTGCCCGATAAGAGTAGCTAAAGTTCGCGTTTTCTTTAACAGTATATTTTCGGTAATTATTCAGTTGCCCAACTCAAATAAATCCGCACGGATTTAGCACCGATAGAAACAGACCGAAACTTGCGATGGTAATTTCCTTGGCGTCAAACGTGAAAACTCCTGTAATCGAGACAGCGAATTTCGCTATTGTTCGCCTCAATATAAAGTTCCATCCCGCCGACGACGGCAGGTTTTTTAATCAATCGGTATCCACGAATTTCAAGCATGTGATATAATATTCTTGAGCGGATATTTTGTTTTAAAAAAATGTAACTCCCTTTATTGTAGTAATCTGTCCGCTTTTTCAAATGCTAACGAATAAGGGATGAACTTTTCGGATGAACTATTTAATAGGTATTTCCATGTCAAAAAACTTTGTTTCCTTTTGTTTTTCCGTATTTATTTTTTGCCAATCCGTATTTATTTTTGGTGAATCGCGGCAGTTTGATGTTGTGATTTACGGCGGAACCAGTGCTGCGGTTACGGCGGCGGTGCAGGCGAAAAAGATGGGGCAATCAGTTATTATCGTTTCGCCGGACAAACATCTTGGCGGTCTTAGCAGCGGCGGTCTCGGTTTCACCGATTCCGGTAACACCGGCACTGTCGGCGGTCTTTCGCGTGAATTTTATCAACGGATTTACACCGCTTATCAGAACGAAAAATCATGGCAATGGCAAAAAATGTCCGAATATGCGAATGTCGGACAAGGGACAAAGGCAATGCTCCACGACGACAAAACAATGTGGATTTTCGAACCGCATATTGCGGAAGCAGTGTTTGACGCATGGGTTGTTGAACAGAAAATTCCGGTTGTCCGTAACACTTGGCTTGACCGTCAAAACGGTGTCAAGAAAAACGGAACGAAAATAATTTCGATAACAACATTGGACGGTCATACCTTTGAAGGGAAAATGTTTATTGACGCAACTTATGAAGGCGATTTGATGGCAGCCGCCGGAGTGGACTACCATGTCGGGCGTGAGTCGAATAATCAATACGGCGAAACATGGAACGGTAATCAGGTTGGAACATTGCATCACGGACATTGGTTCAAAAAACCGGTTGATCCGTACATTATTTCCGGCGATCCGAAAAGCGGACGGTTGAAATATATTGATACGAGCGAACCGGGAGTTCGCGGCGAGGCGGATCATCGGGTTCAAGCCTACTGTTTCCGAATGTGTCTCACCGACCACGAACCCAACCGTATTCCGTTTCCGAAACCGGAAGGTTATAATCCGAACGATTATGAATTGTACGTCCGTATTTTTGCAACAGGTTGGCGTGAAACGTTTGACAAATTCGACCGGATTCCGAATCATAAAACCGATACGAATAATCATGGACCGTTCAGCACGGATTTTATCGGAATGAATTACGATTATCCCGATGCTTCTTACGAACGCCGAAAGGAAATCATTGCCGAACATACGAAATATCAACAAGGTTTGATGTATTTCCTTGCCAATGATCAACGAGTTCCCGATGATGTTCGCAACAAAATGTCGCGATGGGGACTTGCCAAAGACGAATTTATTGATAACGAAAACTGGTCTCATCAAATTTATGTGCGGGAAGCACGGCGTATGGTCGGCGAATATGTTACAACGGAACTGGATTGTATGGCAAAACGGCGTTGTCCCAAACCGGTTGGAATGGGTTCTTACGCATTGGATTCGCATAATGTCCGCCGATATATTACGCCGGCAGGAACGGTTCAGAACGAAGGCGATATCGGCGTTTCACCGCGAGGTCCGTACGGAATTGATTTCGGGTCGATTGTCCCGAAACGCGAACAGTGTACGAATTTACTGGTACCGGTTTGTGTGAGCAGTTCTCATATTGCGTTCGGTTCGATTCGGATGGAGCCGGTGTTTATGATTCTTGGTCAAAGTGCCGCAACCGCCGCCGTTTTGTCAATGAACGAAAATATCGACGTGCAAAAACTCGATTACGAAAAACTCAAAGCACGCCTTCTTGAAGACGGTCAACGTTTGTCCTATTCGGGACAAAAAAACAACTCCGACAAAGTTAATGTTAATACGGACAAATAGAACGGAATTGTTCTCGATAATCATTCCGCGAAACTGATCGGAAATTGGCATAGCAGCTCTTCGACGCCGAAGTTTGTTGCTGATGATTACCTTCACGACACCAACGAAAAATAAGGGAATAAGGACGAATTCGGGGGCGATTCGGGGCGAACAAGGGAGCTTAATGAATCAGGACTGAAAGAGTCATATTTATTAACCGTAACTTTTCGGTTACCCGATGCGAGTTGATGCGGTTTGAGCGGCGGAATCATTATCCAGAAATTTATCTAAAATACAAAATCCGCCTAATTTGTCTCATGTTTCAAAAGGACAAACGGAAGAGTCGAAACTTTGGGTGCAGATGAAATCATTAGCAACTAATAACAGAAGCTCCGTAGGATGTTTTTATGCCGCGAGCGTTCTCTTCGTCTTCGGATAACTCGCGGTTTTCACCGGAGATAGAAACGCCGTCAACCGACTCAATTTTGTAAAGATTCTCTCTTGCGGCGGGACTGGGTAATGGTAGAAGTTACCCGAAAGATTTTACACTGTTGCAGTCCTTATTTATCCGGCTTCTCCTCGTAGCCGACAAAGCCCCTCAACTCGCTCTTGCGTCTTTATTTTGTCGTTCAAGCTTTTCGGAGCCGCCTGAAATATTTTTCGCAAAAAATTTTGAATAATTCCTTATTTCCTTACGAAATTTTTCGCGATTGTACAATTTTAAATATTATCTTTTGGGTATCATCAAGAAAATTATCTAATCTGATACCGTTCAACAATCAAAGGAAGAACTATGAAAAACCACATTTTCGCCGTCGTGCTTGCTGGAGGCAAAGGGGCGCGTCTTGAGCCGCTGACACGAGATCGGGCAAAACCGGCGGTGCCGTTTGGCGGCGGATACCGCATCATTGATTTTACGCTGTCGAATTGCCTTAACAGTAATATCCGTCAGATGTTACTATTGACTCAATATAAGGCAATTAGTCTCGATCGGCACATTGCGATGGGCTGGAATCGCTATTTTTGCCGTGAAATGGGCGAATTTGTCGATGTTGTGCCGCCGCAACAACGAATCGCCGAAAATTGGTATCAGGGCACTGCCGACGCAGTATATCAAAACATTTATTCGATAGAAAAAGAACAACCTGACCACGTTATCATCCTTGCCGGCGACCACATTTACAAAATGAATTACCGGAAAATGATTGACGCGCACATTGAAAGCCACGCTGATTTGACAATTGGAGTGATTCCGGTTTCGATAGAACGTGCGAGACGGCAATTCGGCGTGATGGAAATTGACAGCAATCAACGGGTGATCGGATTCGAGGAGAAGCCAGAAGATCCGAAACCAATTCCGGGAAACAATAATATATGTATGGCGTCGATGGGAATTTACGTTTTCAAATCGCAATTTTTATTCGAGCAGCTTTGCCGCGACGCGACGCGACGCGGTAGCCGTCACGATTTCGGTTGCGACATTATCCCATCCGTCATTGATTCGCACCGGATTTACGCATTTCCATTTATGGACGAAAATCGCAAAACCGAAGCGTACTGGCGAGACGTGGGGACTCTCGACGCTTATTACGATGCGAATATGGATTTGGTCGGCGTTGATCCGCTCCTCAATTTGTACGATGAAAATTGGCCTATTTCGACTTATCATCCTAACTATCCACCCGCAAAATTTGTATTTAATGAAGAACACCGCACCGGTCATGCTATCGACAGTATCGTTTGTCCCGGTACGATTTTTTCCGGCGGCGAGGCAAGACACTCCATCATCGGAAATCTTGTCCGTGTCAACAGTTACGCTTCGATTGAAGATTCGATTATTTTTTCGCGAGTGAATATCGGACGTAATGTAAAAATCCGCCGTGCCATTATTGACAAAGGCGTTTCCATTCCATCCGGTATGGAAATTGGCTTCGACCACGACCTCGACCGCTCACGCGGATTCACCATCACTGAAAACGGCGTAACCGTTATCGCTAAAAATGAACGCCGACACTTCATCACCGGCAATGCTGTTCACGAAAATTATTCGGCAAGCGAAAAGGAAATTCTCGTCGGACTTTGAATGGTATTGAAATTTGCTTTCGCGTAGCTATTCAGTTGATCAAACCAAATAAATCCGCACTGGGCAACTGAATAGTTACGTTTTTTATCTCAACAAATCATAAAACGAATACGCCGCAAGTGGGATGAACATGATTAGCGGAAACCACGCGCCGAGTATTGGTTGATGATAGGAAATGCCGACGTTTTTGCAGATCATTTGTACGGCTAAAAATGCGACAATCAAGAGTGCGCCAACCCCTAACGCTTTGAAAACGTTTCGGTCGGATTTGGCGAGAATAATCGGCAATCCAAGCAATAAAAGCGTCATATCGAGCAACGGTTGCGTTACACGCGAGTGAATGACAAAATAAACGCTTTCTCCGAGTTTCAGACTCGCGCCGCGTGCGCCTTCGACCAATTCGAGCGTCGAACCGTATTGTTCCCAGATTTCTCCTCCGGCAATTTGATGAAACGTAATATGGCTGGCAACAAAACAATCGGTTGACGACACCCAATCCGGCGCGTCTTTCGAGGTAATGACAACCGTTTGATCATTCAGTTTGAGCGAATCATTACTCAATAATTCTAACGGAGTTGTTACCTCTTTGAGCATATAACCTGCCGGACGGTTTCCCGACGCTCGCATATATTTCGCGCTCTTCGCTTCAATTGATTTGCCGTAGATGTTCAATCCGGTAGGCATAATAAATTTTGGAGCTTCAATTGTTTCATCATTCCAAAACGCCGTGTCGCCGTTCAATTGAATGCCGGTTTGATGGTCGGCGATTCCGCCAATCGGCGTACCGTTTTTTCGCCCGACTTCACTCGGTTTTTTTGCAAGTAAATCGTCAAGATATTGCGGCAAAAGAAGTTCGCGGCATGCCATCGCAAGGAATGTTACCAATAACGCCGCACCAATTATCGGCAGAATAATCCGCAATTGCGAAACTCCGGCGGCAAGAAGCGGAATCATTTCATTATGACGAATCATTGTCGAAAGCGTAATCATCGCAGAAGTCATAATCAGCAACGAAACAAGGATATCGAAAAATTGAAACGACTTAAAAAAATAATAACGCCCGATAGTAATAATAATGTTTCCATTTTCAACACCGGAAGAAATAATACTATCCATATTCGTAAAAAGGTCGAACACTACATATAAACCAACAAGGCAGAGATACCACAAAACAAGAGTTTTGAAGAAATTACGCAAAACATAACGATCAATTTTTGTCATTTTAAAAAATACAGGAAAAGGAAATTTAAAAAAGTTATTATCATTATTCAGTTGTCCAAACCTAATCAATCCGCACTTGGCAACTGTATCGTTACCCGAAATACTCTACCATTGTAGTTTGTTATTTCTTCGTTTTTTTTGTCGTGGTTCGTTTGAGCGTATTTGTTTTTCCAGATTTGTGTTTTGGTTGATTGATCTTAATTCCAACGAAGCATAGACAACTCAATAACTTTTGTCCAATGATAAAAGAAAACGACATTGGTCTTCTACCAGTTCGACAAACGTAGCGTAGTTCAAAAAAACTACCGAGAACTGTATTTGCTATTGTATTGAACAGTGGTTTTATGGTAATATTCGGCATGATGAAAGTCATCTTTGCTAATTGTTTTGGCAAACGTTCACAAGGATGACCTCAATCATCTTGTTGATATTAATGAGCGAAGATAAATCGCTCAATTGTCAAGATATTAACAAAAAGGTAAAAATCAGGCAAGACCATTTTTTTTGCCAATAGGTTCAAACAAAAGCAGTTTTTTTAATTGGTTATTGAACATGCCTAACCTTACCGATTTCGCAAAACCGTTTTGACAAAAAAAAGAAGTCCATCGTTTGTGCGTTTTTTGTGAAAAAGAGGAAGGTAGGCGCTTTTGTCGTCGGCAATACGAATGGTTTGTTCGCAGATAGATTGCAGCTTTTCTATTTTATTGCGCATCAGGTAATCGAACACAACATAATCGTTGGTCAAATCGGATTCTCGACGTATCGCTTTGATTCGCCAGTAGTTGGCGTCAATGCGGATTTCGGCGTGTAACAGAAGGCGTTCAACCGCTTTTGGCAGTTTTCCAAAACGGTCTTCGATTTCCTGACGAAAATCCGCCAACTCTTCGTGAGTGGACATTCGTACAATTCGGCGGTATAAATCAATTTTTTGACGCTGATCACTGACGTAATTTTCGGGAATCATTGCCTTTCCAGGCAAATCAATTTCTACGTCAACGACAGTTTTTTGCGGAAGCTGTTTGAGCGTCCGCACTGCACCTTCCAGAAAATCACAATACATTTCATAGCCGACCGTGGCGATATGTCCGCTTTGTTGCGTTCCGAGAAGATTTCCCGCGCCGCGGATTTCAAGATCACGCATGGCAATCGAAAATCCCGCACCGAGATGGCTGTATTCTTCAATCGCACGTAAACGCTTTTGTGATACCGGATTAAGTATTTTATGCGGATGGACAATGAGATAACAATACGCTTGATTTTTGTCACGTCCGACACGTCCGCGAATTTGGTGAAGGTCGGCAAGCCCATAACGATCCGCGTCGTCAATAAAGATAGTATTCGCGTTAGGAATGTCGAGACCGCTTTCAATAATCGTTGTGGCGATTAACACATCAAATTTATGTTGCACAAAGTCCAGCATCACCTGTTCCAGCTCGTGTTCCGCCATTTGCGCATGTCCAGTAATGATACGGGCTTCCGGCACAAGTCGCCGAAGTTTTGCTGCAATCAATTCAATATCTTTGACCTTGTTATGCACGAAAAATATCTGTCCGCCGCGTTGGATTTCTCGCAGAAAAGCATGACGAATCAAATGTTCATCCCACCGTACTAATTTTGTCTCGACAGCGCGACGGTCATCCGGCGGCGTTTCGAGATTGGAAATATCCCTCATTCCAAGGAGTGAAAGATGTAAGGTTCGCGGAATCGGCGTGGCAGTCATTGTTAAAATATCCACCGTAGTCCGCAAGTGTTTAAGCTGTTCTTTTATTGCTACGCCAAAACGCTGTTCTTCGTCGATAACCACGAGTCCGAGGTTTTTGAATTTAACATCTTGCTGGGCAAGGCGATGCGTTCCGATGACAATGTCGATTGATCCGTTGGAAAGTTGTTCAATAATTTCCTTTTGGCGTTTTTTCGACGCAAAACGCGACAGCGACGCAATTTCAAACGGAAATTCCCGCAAGCGTTCAGAAAATGTGCGATAGTGTTGTTCGGCAAGGACTGTTGTCGGAACCAAAACTGCTGTCTGATAACCAGCATCAACTGCCTTAAATGCCGCTCTCATCGCTACTTCAGTTTTCCCAAATCCCACGTCTCCACAAATCAGACGATCCATCGGACGACGTTTTTGCATATCATTTTTGACAGATTCAATCGCCGTAATTTGGTCGGCTGTTTCACGATACGGAAACGCTGCGTCAAATTCCCGTTGCCAATCGCTGTCTTTGGGGAATAAAATTCCCGGCTGAAATTCTCGCGCCGCTTGAATTTTTATCATGTCAACGGCAAGATCGAATACAGCTTTTTGAACTTCCCGTTTTTGCTTTCCCCAAAGTTGACCATGCAGTTTCGTCAATTTCGGCTTGGCTTTTCCGCCTGCAATGTATCTTTGTACCAGTCCGATTTTTGAAACAGGAACGTAAAGCGTTAATTCATCAGCAAATTCAAGTTTGAGATGCTCTTCTTCTTGCGTTCCTTTTGTTAAAAGTACAATTCCGCGATATTTTGCAATGCCATGCGAAATATGCACCACATAATCATTTTCTTTGAGTTCCGTAAAAGTGTCGATGACTTTAGTGAGTTGCCGACGGCTTGTGCGCCGCAAGTCGTTTCGCTCGAAAAGTTGGCTTGTTCCAATTACAATTATCGAATGTTCCAACAACCGAAATCCGCCCGACAATCGACCAATGAGAAAATGAAGACGCTTTTGTTGCGCGATGGGAAGAAGTTCAAACGCTTCGGTCAGCCGCGTGATCTCCGCGTCGGTTTGACAAACGAGGTAAATTTCTTTTACATCAATTCGCATCAATTCTTCGCGGATTTTCGGCAAATCGCCGTGTAACTGTTCGACGGAAGTAACTTTCATAGAATAAGTTACATCACCGACTCCATGTGCGAACGTATTCGCCGAAACATTTGGAAATGCGAGAAGACGTTTGAGAACATCGCCGATTTTATGCAATTTTTCCGGTTTGGATAACCGCTTCAGATAATCGCGCCCCGACACTTCAAGCTGCTCCGGCTCAACGAACATCACCCAACTTTCCGAGGAAAGATAATCGGATAAAAAACCGTCGTATGTTTCGTCCTGCCGCAACCGTGTCAAAGAAATTTCGTGGATTTTTTCGAGCGATCGTTGCGTGGCAACTTCAAATTTACGGATCGAATCGACTTCATCACCGAAAAATTCGATTCGTATCGGCACATTCCAATCCGGCGCGAAAATATCGACAATGCTTCCGCGCACAGCAAATTCGCCCGGAAGTTCAATGCCGGAAGTCGCGTGATAACCGCCGTCAACAAGCCAACGTGCTAATTGATTTTGCGCAACTTCTTTTCCAACTTGGATTTGTCGCGTCCTTTCCCGAAGTATATCCGCCGACGGAACGGGCTGCAGCAATGCGGCAATTGAAGTAACAAGAATTGCCGACTTTTCCATGTTGTTTTCCGCCAGTGTTTTCAGAACGCGAATCCGGTCGCCAAAGCGCTCATCGGCAATCCGAAAAGGCGTTTCAATGTCATCCATTTCAGGAAACGCAATCAGATTTTGTCCTCCAAAAAGCGTTAAATCATCGTAGATTCGTTCTAAATTTTCTTGATGCTCCGCTACAACAAGCAATAGAGACGGCTTTTCGCTTCGATTTAAATTTTGAGATTGTTTTTCTATCGCAAGAGCTACCGCTGCCATCGCGCACGAACTTCCCCAGATTCGGTCGATAACAACCGTCTTTCGCTGACGCAGTGCGTCGATGCAGGCAAGAAACGAAACATCCGCCCGCAATAAATTTGTCAGATGTTGAAGCATTCTGAAAAACGAAAAATGTGCAGAATGGCAATAGTTTTATTCGATAAAATTTTTGCTGCTGATATTGTTTCGCGAAGAAAATTAGGTTGGGATATTTATTTCTTCAACATTTGAAAATAAAACATATTTCATAAAACGTTATAAGAATGCTTCAATCGGGCGAAATGATACCCTTATTGTTGTTTCTTTTGCTCATTGTTGCTGCGATTGTTTTCGGTGTAACTGATTGATCGCATCTTGTGTAATATGATAAATATACAGCGAATACCCCGCCGTTGCAACTGGCTCAAAATTAAGAAAATAACGGTATTGTTTTTCGCGGTTGTAACTGTATGTGACTTTCATATCTTTCACTTCGGGATGTTTTTGATATTGGCGTTCGAGATAGAATAAATCTTGTCCCCAATTGGTGTTGGAATCAAGTTAGTAACTCATGTTACGCATAGCAGTGAACATTCAGGACACACCCGCGTCCGGATTTTTCTCTCGGACGCCGGCTCGCGGGTCTCCGACATCCCATCGGAGACGGCAATTCTTGGTTTTTGAGGTTCATTTTCTCGAAATTCTTTATTGATAAGGGTTTAGGGAACGTCCCGAAGTCAGTTTGGGAACTCCCAACGTCGGTTATTGGCTTCAATAATCCGGTTATTGGCTTCAATAATTCATTTATTGGCTTCAATAAT
>JAIRYX010000002.1 GCA_031267635.1 Planctomycetaceae bacterium | reverse complement strand
TCAAAGAAACGGCGAACCGCCCGGTTTCGAGCTGATTTTTTCGTATCCGCCTTGCTATACCGCTTGGTTTGCGAACAAAATGAACGTGTGGCTGATAAGATCGCGACGATGAAATTTTCCCTGGAAATTTTTCAGGGACGACTAGATAGCCAATTTTCTCGGAAAATATTATTATTGCCATCCCTTATTTATAATAATTCCCTTAGTAGCCCGAATTGCACCAACCGATATGCACCCTTATTCCCTTATTTTTCATTCATTGTTTTTTGGTAACAATCCACCATCTAAAATATAAGGGCGAGTTTGGGGGCTTTGTTAGCTACTAATGGGGAGTTTGATAAATAAGGGCGGCAATAGTAAAATCTTTCGGATAACTATTCAGACGCCCAGTGCGGATTTATTGGGTTGGAGCGGCTGAATAGTTACGATAGCTCATGCGTAACAGGAGATATTAAAATGATTTTTGCATCAAATTTATTGAACTTCAACAATATTTTTCAAGCATTTGCAAATATTGCTGAACATATTCACTGTTTTCCGGTTCAGGCGACCATGAAGCAAAATGTTCTTTTGTTAATGGCTGATACGGTCCGCGTTTGAATTCATAAATAACAGTATTGGGTTCTATAACCCAAAGCGTATGCCAGACCATTGGCGGAATTTCCACTCCATACGAATCATCAATCGGCGAGAGAATAATACGCTCTCTCACTTTTCCTGAATCTTCGAAAATGAACAGCATCGCTTTTCCTCGAAGTACCAGAAAAACCTCTTCACGGTCAGGATGACGATGCGGGCGAAGGTAAGTTCCCGGTTCGAAAGCGTTAAGCATTCTTTGAATCGTATCCACCGGAGATGGATGAAAATTATAATTCATCCGCAAACGCGGTGAATGCTTTGCCTTTGTTGAAACGGCGTCCAAAAGTTGTTTATTGATGATTTTCATAATATTTTGAAAGTTGGGCAAGTGTAAATGAAACCATTTACGTTTAATCAGCACATAAAAAATCGCCAGAATACTACCGACAACGAAAAGATATAACCATGAATACATATATCCTGTCGGACGAACGGCAATATAACCGACAATAACGATCAATTGTACGAACATATAAACACCTGAAACACAGACATGCGGAATTTTTAGTTCGTTAGCCAACAATTGATAAAGATGTTTTCGATGTGGTTTGGTAATGTTTTCGCCGAGTAAAATACGATGTATGATTGTCAAAACACTGTCAATACCGTAAACAAGCAGAAAACATATCCACGAAAAATCGCGAGTTTTCAGCATAAGTAGTCCAAGCATAAAAAGAATGATAAAAGCGCTACTTACGGAACCGACGTCGCCTGCAAAACATTTCGCTTTGGTACGAAAGTTGAAAAAATTAAAAATCAAAAATGAAATCACAACAAAAGAAATGAAGTGCGAATCAACAAATGGAATCAACCGGAAATTGACATATCCCAAAGCACTGGCAATCACAAGACTATAACCGCCGGTAATTCCATTGATTCCGTCCATAAAGTTGTAAGCGTTAATTATTCCGCCGCAAAGAATCAATGCCACACAAATCAACCAAAACGGTTCTTGAACGAGTTGTATCTGATAAAAGAGAAGAAGAATCGCTAAAAAATGAACGCCGAGTCGAAGTTTTAAGGAAAGCGGTTTCAGATCGTCGCAAAAACTAATTGTTGCGATCAGGATAAGCCCAAGGACAAACCAAATATCATGAAAACCGTTTATAAAAAAATAGGACAACACGGCAATCGGAAAAATAATCCCGCCGCCGCGAAGCGTAATATTGGTATGAGAACTTCGTTCATTCGGTTTGTCGATAATGTTGAGTTTATCGGCAATGCGAAAGTAAAGAAGTTCTATTCCTAAAAGGATAATACTGAAAATTAAAAAAGACATGGTGAAAATTTATTTACAAAGCGTACCCCAAGGAGAAAAACCGGATTGAATGTAATCTTTTAATCCCTCTTCAAAAGAATGTAATTTCAATTGATTGTTTAATACCATCATTAATTTGTCTGTTTGCATCACTGAATTTTTACCTAAAATATTCAATTTTCTTATTGAAAGCGGCAATTCTTTTTTGAAAAAATAACTTATTCCTTCACATAATATGGCAGGAGGTAATAACAAAAATTTTGGAACAGAAACAGATAAAACATTCTTTTTCGTAACTTTAGAAACAGCAGAAATCAATTCATAAAAAGTGTATGGTTTGGAATACGCAACGTTATAAATTCTTGCGTTGAATTTTTCCAGATTGGATGCGGCAAATTTAATAACTGAGGCAAGGTCATTAACATAAAGAATATTTTTCAGCGATTGACCGCCTTGAATCATCGGCACAAAACCGCGCTTCGTCATTTTAAAAAGTTTCAAAAAATTTCCTCTATCGCCGGGACCGAACATCACAGATGGACGAAAAATTATTAATGGGAAAGATTCAGAGAAAATTTGTAATAACTGTTGTTCAGCTTCATATTTACTTTGCGTATAAGGAGAATTAGGAGTCGGCAGTGTTTCTTCGGAACAAATTTCTTCATGCAATTTATCACCGTAAACACCGTTTGTTGAAACAAAAACAAATCCTTTTATATTTCGTTTTTTTGCACATTGTGCCAGTTTGATTGTTCCGTCACGATTGACATAAAAGAAATCCTGTATTTCTTTTTCCGTTTTAGGAACTGTATGGACGTTGGCTGCCAAGTGAACAACGATACATTCTTCAGGAATATCCACAACTGAAACATTATTCAATATTTTTGCGACAATTTTAATTTTTTCTTCTGGACTAAAAGGAAACAGATGTGCATCATTAGGGTGAACAAGAACCGTAACTTTCCAACCATTTTTCAAAAATTGCCGAACCACCGCCCGTCCGACACAACCACTACCACCCGTAATCAATACTTGCATTTCTTAATCTCTTATACCTTTACATTCAATAAATTATTATTTTAGACAATCACCAAACAGTTGGATGATCTTATCAAGAGAATATTTGGTTTCAGCAACAATTCTTGCACGTTTTCCCATTTCAGGTAATATATCACGTTGATTATAAATATTGAGACATGTCGAAACAAAACCATTAACATCATTTGGCGCGACGACCCATCCGATACGCTCTTCTTGAACCATAAGAGCGAGTTCAGATTCAAAATCTGTCACAGCCAAAATCGGTTTACCGGAAGCCATGATGTTATAACTACGACTCGGAACTGAAACTCCATTCATACCATCAATAAACACACTCAAAGAAATATCACACGCATTTAAAAATTCACAAGATTTCCCGCGTGGTTGACTCGGTAATGAAATGATATTTTTTATTTGCATTTCTTTAATCTTGCAATCCAAATAATCTTTTTTTCTTCCCGAACCAATAAAGAGAAAAACGATTTCAGGATTGGAAATGGCAAGCTTTTCAGCGCTGTGGATGATAAGGTTGACATCATGAGTTGGACCGATATTGCCTGCATTTTGGATGACGAAATGGTTTTGTAATCCAAGATCAATAAGCGTCGGATTTCTATTCCGATCTTGCGGCGTGATGTTTTCCAAATCGGCAAAATTAGGAACTACAAAAGATTGATTAGAAGGAGCTCCATATTCATTGATCAGTTTTTGTCTCATATCACGACCAATAGTAATAACTTTTGAACAACGTTTTAAAATCTGTTGATTTAAAAAACGCCAAACTTTAACGATAATACTTTGTTTAGAGAGTATTTTAAGAGTAGTCAATACGTCAGGATAAACATCGTGAACTAACAGGATCATTGGAACTCTTCGTAGCCAACACACACTAAATGTAAAAAAAACGACAATAGGGGGATTGGTGACAACTAAAAGTTTGTCATTTTTTTTCAAACAAAACAAAAGTGTAAAAAACAATGAAAAACAAAAAGAAGTAGCATTGATTAATCGTTTTATTATGGAATCTTTGCTAAAAAGTGTTGAAAAACATCTTTTAATACAAACATCGTTTTTTATTTCTTTTTTGGGTGACTTGACGCCTCTTTGAGAATAAGTTGGTTGGCAACATAAAACAAATACAGAAAATTTAGAAGCCAAACCTTCTGCTATCTTTGTCAGAATGTATCCTGTAGAAGTGTCTTCTGGATAATAAAGTTCGGAAACAATCCAAAGGCGTGGTTTGTTGAGTTTTGTCATAATCAATCACCAATCTTTCCGCCAAACAACATGATTCACATAATTCGTATAGCTCAAAATAATGCGCACGATTTTTTCCGACACATTTGGTACGTTGTAATCTTCGATGATTTGCAAAGTACGTTCTGCGTC
>JAIRYX010000508.1 GCA_031267635.1 Planctomycetaceae bacterium | reverse complement strand
TCCTCCTCCTTTTTGGGCATATTCCCAAATCAGCGGGGAATTACATCTCAAATAATCAATCAATTCAAAAATTTCGTTTTCGTCAAATCCGGCGTGTTTATAAAATGTACATTCAGGAAGAAGCCCTTCGGCAAAGTCAAAGCCAGTATCGCCGGGACGTTCAAAACGTACCACAACACGTCGCGAGTGATTGTCATAAAATATCTCGGAATGAGTTAATACGGTGTTATTGACAGTGGAATAATAATATTTCATCGCTTATTTTTTCTCTCAATAAATTATTCTTCAATCAATTCAAAAATCAACTTGGAAAGTTTTTGCACGTCGCCGTTGATTGTTCCCGACATATAACGTTCATAAACATCCGCGTTATCGGGCGGATTTAAGCGGATCGTCAAATTCTTTTCAATCGCCAGTAAACGCAAGAATTCCCGCTGCGTCCGTCCGTTGCCTTCGCGAAACGGATGCAAAAAATTCACCGTGTCCAAAATGTCGGCGAGTTTGCTTGCTAATTGTTGTTTGTCGTTTTTATCAGTTTGCCGATATTCGGAAATCAACGTATCAATGTAATAAAACGCTTTGGAAAAATGACTCAACGGAAAAAATTGTTTACCGCCCTTGCTGATTTCCACCGTCCGCGATTCGCCTGCCCAATCGTAAATATCTTGAAATAGATATTTGTGAACCGCAAGTAATGTCAAGGAATCTTTGATTTTTATTGGGTGAATTTCTAATTCATCCAATCGATTCATCACCTTCAAACTTTCAAAAGCAATTAACAAATCCGCTTTGCCGATATTTGCCTTATTTCGCAACATGCCTGTCTTGGGATCGGTATAGGCAAAATCCGGGTCGATATATTGGTATTCATTTTTCATAACGCTTCTTTAAGTTTCGTCAGAAAATGTTCTTCTTGAATTTTTCCTGTTTTCCAATCCAAATAAAACCGGACAAGTTTTTCCGTTGGCTCAAATCCTTCAAACATATTCGATCCAATCGCGTTTGCCGTACTGTCAAGCGTATCCAAATCGGGAAACGGTACGCCCATAATTGTTAAATTGGTTCGGTCAATGTTAATTGGTTTATACATTTTTACTCGCTCATATACTTATCACACTTGAAAAATCGGTTTTTATTAAAAAATAACATTAAGAGAGACAAAAGGGACTTTGGGGACATAATAAACGATAAACACTGTCTTAAAAACGAATGTTCAAGTATGATAAGTATGTTTCACGAACGTCCTTCCACTTTCAAATAATGCGTTTTTTTGGCAAGAATGCGGACGACAATGTAAATGATTGTGCCGGAAACGAAAAGCGTTCCCCAAAACCAGTCCATCGTCATTTTTTGCAAGACAATAATATCGCCGATAAATTCCAACACGGTCATGGCAATAATTAAGCCGTAAAAACCGTGATATTCGCGGCGAATCACTGTTTTCCATGAAAACTCCATTTCCGGTTTCCGCCATCGCCAACACCGTGGAAACAGAAGCGGCGTGTTTTTCGCCCAATCTTTGTATGATGTTTCAAATTTTTTTGTAAGAAACGCCTCTTCCACCGCGATAATCCGCTCATAATAAATGACAAACGCCAAAACGTAAATCAAGTACAACCATCCATGATGAAAAAACAACACCGGAGCCGACCACATCAAAAAGTTGCCGAGGTAAAGCGGATTCCGCACTATCGAATACATACCTGTTGTGTTCAGCGAGTCGGCAATTTGTTTCTTGATGTTGCGTCCCGACGTATTTGCGGGCGAGTAACCAACAACTAAACACCGAATCCAAAGCCCCCAAAAACCAATCGACAAACAAAAACATTCCCAAATCAAATCGACAAAATGATTTCCGGTAAGATAATGAAAAGTTTGGAACGCTGGGATGAACAGCAGGAAAAAAATCATCGGAAGATAACTTCGCCAACGAAATAGCCATTCTCCTTGTGATCGCATCTCTTGATTCAGCATATCATAATTCCTTTCGGGCAGAATAAATAAAATATTATAATTTTTACTACAACAACAAAACAATCGTTCCGCCGCAAATAAATATTATGCCGACGATGGTTTTCCAATCCGCTTGTTCATGCAAAAACAACACGGAAAAAAACAATACAAAAACGATACTCAACTTATCAATCGGCGCGACTTTGGAGACGTTTCCTGTTTCTAACGCCTTAAAATAAAAAATCCACGACAAACCAGTCGCCATGCCGGAGAGAATGAGGAACAATACGTTTGTTTTGTTCAAACCGGCAACATCTTTGAGTTGTCCCTGAAAAATGACGATTCCCCATGCCAATAACAAAACAACTCCCGTTCGGACAGCCGTTGCAATATTTCCGCTGATTCCTTTGACGCCCGTTTTCGCCAAAATCGCCGTCATGCCGGCAAACAACGCCGATAATAATGCGTAGTATTTCCACATAATTTTCTCGTAGGGCGTTATCTTACGCTAATGAATTTGCCGTGTTGCAGCGTTATTTTTAATAAAATATACAAACAATTTATTTTTTTGTAAGGCGTTCTTTTTTGATTTTTTCGATTACCTCGCGTACTTCTTTTGCTCCCGATTGATAATACTTGCGTTTTTCCTCTGTACTCATCTTTTGTGTCATTTTATAATTATACTCACGGATTGTGTGAATATCTTCAACGGTGAATTTCGGACTCATGATTGTTTTTTGCATTAGAGTTATTCTCCTTCCACGAAAAATGTCGGCGTGTAAATAGACGTTTCTCTATAATCTCGTTAATGCGGAAACAATTTTTACACCGGTTTGATTTCGTAAATTTACAATATGTTTAAAACTCCAAAATACAATGCAATCACATTCTGTCACAATAGAACAGGCGATATGACGGCAATCATCAAAATTTTTGCTCAATAAACTGTTGAGCAACCGCATCAATTTCATCATCAACAGTCAGTGCATGACATTCAATTTTTGAAAGATACTCAAATAATAATGTCCGTTAACGAAATATATTCCAAACCTCAATAAAATTCTATTTATGTGTATTTAATTATTAGTTCTTCCCTTAAATCAAGACATTCCAACGCATATTTGATTCTTTCAAATTTCGTAAAACTACTACAATTCGTTTCAATGCAATATGTCTCATTTAAAGGCATCGGTGCTCGTAAATGGTTATCTGTATTTTGGGAAAGCCCAATTTTTTGCCCTATATCCGATATAAAAAATACCTCCGGTTGAAGTTCAAACAAACGCTTGAATATTTCAATATAAAATGTTGTTATGTTATCTACACCAATTTTTTGATCAAAAAAGATTGCATACTCCAATTTTTTACCAGTTGGATCATCTGCTTCAAAAATATTTAATTCACCATTATTAGTTTCCTCATTTATATTAATATTTGGATATTTCCAAATTTTCAAAAAACGTTCTACTATTTGCACAAAACGTTTTTCAATTTCTTCTTGATCCCATTTTTCAAGTTTTGAAAGATATTTATTTAGCCACAACCTGCTGTCTTTATATCCTGCTTCTTTCAAATCTCTTTTCTCAACAAAAGTCTTATTGCCAAGTTTACCATTATTTCCCGACAAGGTCAGATTTCCAATGGTATTCAAATAGTTATCTTGTATAAATATAAATTTATCTTTTTCTAATTCAATTTTCCATTTCGGATCAGGTGTTTGTGGAAATATGTGTTCAACAGTAATATCAGGATTTCCCTCAACACGAATGTATTCTTTATTTTCATGATTTTCTAATCGTTCCAAGAGATAAAGGCGATTTTTGGATTTTATGTTATAAACATCTTTTACTTTTAATGCGTCAATTACTTCTGCATCTTTAGGAAATCTTTGAGTACCAGTTCGTTGAAGTAAAGATTTTTGAACGGAAAAAAGATAATTTGAAACATCTACTTTTTCATAAAGCGTCATAAATATTTTATTTAACGCATTTGTCGGTAAACCAAGTATAAATCTTCGCCATAAGTAAGATTGAATTAGTTCTAAAATACTTATAAAGGTTGCTTTGTCCATCAATGAAGATTCATAATCGTCATACACCTTTATCAAAAAAGGGAAAGCAACATTGACTTCAAGACGATCAATATATTCCAATTGTAATCTTATACCTTTGTCTGTTTCTTTTTGAGGGTTGATCAATTTGTTATAATGTATAGAGAAATCTTTTATTTCAGTAAGATCATCAATAAGTTTCTCAAAAGTTGTAATTGGGTACTTTTCTTTAAACTCAAAGTAAACATTTCTTTTATTAGGAATTTTTTTGTTTTTAAAAGTTAAATAATCTCTGATATAATCTGAAACTTTGCTAATGTTAGAGATTTCATATTTAGCGTGTTTTTCAATAAATTCCCAGTATTTTTGATATATTTTAGTTTGATCATTTCGATTTAATCCCATCAAAATATAGTTTCTAATTAAATCTGCTTGTGATAATTCTAAACCTGTAGAATTTAAACTCTCGAAAATTCTTTGAGGATCATCTTTACTTTTTTCCAAAGAAATTTCCACAAACATTAATTTATTAAGTCCTTCCCATATAACTTTATAATTTTCTTCTGCTATTCTATTTTTAAAATAATTAAAATTGTCTATGATTTTTGAAAAATCGGGAAAAATATCATTTTTATTATTGTTTAGCAAGTATTTTAATGCTTTATCATTATTTTCTGTAGGACGTAATTTTAATTTTTCTTCTTCTTTTGAAGCATATTTATTAATTAAATAAGTATCGAGAATTTCATTAACCAGACTTTCATTATTTAGTTCCTGTGCTAATCTATGAATCGCAATGTAAATCAACGTAATTGTAGTGAGACGTTGTTGACCATCTATAATAGTTAACTCTTTGATATTTGATGTAGTGTATGCGCTATCGTGAATAAAAACAATACTTCCTATAAAGTGGGCAATCATTTTTTTATTGCTACCGATTTCCAAAATATCATTCAACAATCGTTCACAATCTTTTTTTGGCCAATCGTAATTACGTTGGTAAACAGGAATCACAAATTGGGTTTTGTTTGATGCCAAAAAATCTACTACTTTTGTTTCTGTTGCTTTCATTTTGTCGCTTTCGAATCTTTATAAAAATTTAAGATTTATAATGTTAGATTGTATTTTTATTCTCAGTAAATGGTACACAGCATCAATGTAAAGTTATGTTTTATTGAATCTGTATCACACCGACTGGGACAAATTTGGTATTTGGCAGAATAAAACTTATACCCTTAAAGCGTTCCATAAAAATTACCGTTTTCTCTACACTTTTCGTTTTTAATTTTCGCATATTGACGCAAGCAACCGGAAGCATAAACGACAGGGAAGGACTGCCGTTTATGTTCCGGTTATACAATGCATAAGATAATTCTGATTAGTTCAGCTTCATTGTCTGTATTTTCATTTCAATACGCAAATAACAGTTCGGTATAAGTTGGAAGAGGCCAAACGTTGTCATCGACCGATTCTTCCAATGTATCGACCGCTTTGCGAAGTTCCGCCAGGGCAGGAAGAATACAGTCGCGGACATAATTCGCTTTCGTCTGCGTACAAGAATCCGGGAACGCTTCTTTTTTCTCGCGGAGTGAATCCAATGCGGTAATTAAAGCGTCAAGTTGTCCGTCAAGTTTGTTGAGTAACGCTTTTTGCGCGGTGGTCGTCGTTACCGATTGCAGTTTCGACTTGTATTTAAACACTGCCGGAAGAATCAGCGTTCCCGCCACTTCCAGAGCTGTTGCGGTTTCAATGCTCACGACATGCAAATAGTTTTCGCCGATAATTTCAAAACGGCTATTCAATTCGGTTTCGGTATAAATTTTGTATTTCGTGAACAATTCGACCGCTTCCTTGCTGTTGATGTGCGGAAGACAATCGGCGGTACTGACTAAATTCGGCAAACCGCGTTTTGCTGCTTCTTCTTTCCACGCTTGCGTATAACAGTCGCCGGTATAAATGACGTCTTTGTGTTGCTTGACTTCTTCGACAATCAAATTTTGCACGGCGGACTTGAGGTCTTGTCCTTGCGCGACAGCGGCTTCCAATTTTGTTGCAATGTAATCCAAGCTTTCCGCAACAATCGTATTGATAACCGTCGTGGAACCGGCGGGACTCTGACTGGAACCGACCGCTCGAAATTCAAATTTATTTCCGGTAAACGCAAACGGACTTGTCCGGTTCCGGTCGCCGCTATGACGGCTGATCGGCGGGAGAAGCTCAACGCCGATTTCAATCGGGTCTTTCTTTGTACCGGGCGTAATACTTCCTTCGGCAAGACCGTTATAAACTTCGTCGAGCGCACCGCCGAGGAAAATACTGATAATTGCGGGCGGGGCTTCATTCGCTCCAAGCCGATGATCGTTTCCTGCACCGCAAACGCTCATGCGGAGCAAATGACCGTATTTATGTACCGCACGAATAACCGCCGTACAAAAGACGAGAAATTGCGCGTTTTCGCCGGGTGTATCGCCGGGTTCGAGAAGATTTTCTCCTTCATCGGTTCCAATCGACCAGTTATTATGTTTTCCGCTTCCATTTACGCCGGCAAACGGTTTTTCATGCAAAAGGCAAAAGAAACCAAGTCGTGCGGCAATGCTTTTCAGCGTCCGCATAATCAACATCTGGTGGTCGGTGGCGAGGTTAGCGGTTTCAAATAACGGCGCAAGTTCATATTGTCCCGGCGCGACTTCATTATGGCGGGTTTTGATCGGAACGCCTAGCAATAACAATTCGCTTTCCACCTCGGTCATAAACGTCAGAACACGTTCAGGAATCGCCCCGAAATAATTGTCTTCAAGCTCCTGACCGCGCGGCGGTTTTGCACCAAACAATGTTCGACCGGTGACAAGAAGGTCGGGACGCAATGCGGCAAGCCGGCGATCAACAAGAAAATATTCTTGTTCCGCACCCATTGTCGATTCGATACGCGAAGCGGTTTTATTGCCGAAAAGCCGTAAAATACGGAGTGCCTGTTCCTGCAACGCTGCGCCGGAACGGAGAAGAGGCGTTTTTTTATCAAGAGCTTCGCCGGTCCAACTAACAAAAAGTGTTGGAATCACTAATGTTGCGCCGTTTTTATGTTTCAGAATAAACGCCGGACTGGTCGGATCCCAAGCGGTATAACCGCGTGCCTCAAAGGTGGCGCGAAGTCCGCCGGACGGGAAACTGCTGGCGTCGGGTTCGCCGCGAATAAGCTCGCTTCCTCGAAATTTTGCGATAGGAAGTCCATCGCCGCGCGGTTCGACAAAACAGTCATGTTTTTCGGCGGTACTGCCAGTCATCGGCTGAAACCAGTGCGTATAGTGCGTCGCACCAAGTTCCAACGCCCATTTGAGCATCGCGGAAGCGACTTCATCCGCAATGCCCGGATCAAGACGTTTGCCTTTGCGGATTGTTTCCTGCAATGACCGGAAAACTTTTGGCGAAAGGCGTTCTTTCTGAACGTTTTCGCTGAAACTGTATTTTCCGAAAATGGCGTTAATATCAATAGACGGGGCGTCTGCTGCCGCAACCCCAAGTCGTTCCGAGCTGATTTCAAGCAGCGCGTTACGGCGAATGTTTGTACTCATGTCTTGCTCCTGATGTGGCTACTGACAAAGAAAGAAAATTGTTAAAAGTGTTTGAGTTTTTGAGAATTTCTAACGTATTGAATTTTTAAAAATTCGCTGGTACCATACCCAAATCCTCTGTTGACAGTAGCATTTTCAGTGCCAAATCGCAAAAACGACAAAATTTGCTTTAATCTCTTATGAAATCAAGGTTTATAATGATTCACAAATCATTTTGCCTTCCTTTATTCGTGATAAAAAACAATTCTGTCACTTTTAAAAAATCGAAACAACGTTTTTGTTATTCATAAAAACTAAAGACTAAAATTGTCATTAAATCAATACAAAATCGGACAAATTCGTCCAATTTGAATCTATTGAAAAATTGTCTAACAATTTTGGCGTTTTAAGGAGTTTTTGCTTTCAAAACTCAAAAAATAAAATAACGTATTCCCCCAAAGTTCTACAGAGACTTTTAGTAAATTTTTATAGAGAACTTCTAAAAACATCCCCCAAATGTTAGTAAGCCCTTCTTTTTCAACGGTCACGTTTGTTGAAAATGAGGTTTTTAGAAGTTCCCTATAACAAATTGATAAATAAAGGTTTATGTTGAAATTTCATAAGAAATCTTCTGTGAACGTTGTTATTCTTTGTGGTTGAAAATTATGGTTCATCTGAAAAATTCATACCCTGACTAACGGCAGATTGAAAAAACGGACAAATTACTGCAATAACAGGGAGTTAAGTTTCTTTTAAAAAGGAGCATGAATATCTGCAACAGACATATTATATCATATACTGGAAATTCGTGGATACCGGTTTGGTTAAAAATCCCAGCCAGCAGCGGGATGGAGTTTTTATATTGCGACAAATGATCGCAATATTTGCGGTCTCGGCTACGGCTACGTCAAACAGATTTATTTGATATTTGCCAAAGAGCATAAACGTTATACATGTTTGGGGAAAACAGCGTGAACGGCTCTTTATTAAAATGCCGTATGTTGCGTGTTAAGAAATATTGTACCTATTCAGTCACTCAACCTCCATAAATCTGCATCGTTACCCGAACGACTCTGCCATTGCAGCCCTTATTTATCAACGGTAACATTTGTTAAAAATGAGTTTTTTAGAAGATTCCAATAGTAAAATCTTTCGGATAACTCTACAGGGAATTTCTAAAAACCTCTCCCAAAGATCGTAAGCCCTTATTTTTCAACGGTCACATGTGTTGAAAATGAGGTTTTTAGAAGTTCCCTACAGTTGCCGTGCGGATTTTTTTGGTTTGAACGATTGAATAGTTAAGAAATATTTTACTACAGTTTAAACATTTCCAAACGACTTTGTTGCAAAGATATTCGTAACAAACTTGTAAATTCGCCTTGAAATAAGTTGGAA
>JAIRYX010000502.1 GCA_031267635.1 Planctomycetaceae bacterium | reverse complement strand
AATTCGTTCCGCACAGCCGTTCGGACAAAGAACTTTGGCTTCGTTTTTTGACGGAAATCAACGAAAAAACCCGCCAAGCGCCTAATGAACTGCTTGAGAACAGCGATCTTCGTGAGGCGCTCGATTATGCGGAAATCGGGGCGTACACTAAAGAGCAACTTTTCACTTATGATCTTGTCTGCGACGCAATCATGACGGAACGAAGCGTGTTATCGGACGCTAAAAACGCCGGAATTAAGGAAGGAATCGATAAAGGAATTAAAGAGGGAATTAAGGAAGGAATTAAAAAAGGAATTAAAAAAGTTGCAATCAATTTGTTGCAAAAAGGAATGACGTTGGAAGAGATTCAGGAATTAACCGGATTGTCTTCCGAAGAAATTCACGATTTGAAGAAATAAAACAGGCGGTAAATTCAGAAGAATAAAAGCGGTAAAAAATTACAATTTTAACTTTTAGGTTTTAATTTATTATGATTGACATTGGTTATTATCCCGGTTGTGCCTTGCATGGTTCGTCGAACGATTACGAAAAATCGGTGCGGAGTTCGCTCTCAAAACTCGGTGTGTCGCTCAAGGAAATTGACGACTGGATCTGTTGCGGAGCGTCCGGCGCGCACATGATTAACAAAAAACTTGGAACCGCTTTGCCGCTTCGGAATTTAGCGATTGCGGAACGCGACGGCGTGAAGGAACTGTTAGCTCCTTGCCCGCTCTGTTCGATGGAATTGCTCAAGGCGAAGCAAAAAATCACCGCTGACGCATTATTGCGAAAAGAGATGTCAGACGTTGTGGAATTGCCGCTGAACGGAACATGCGACGTGTTGAACCTTGTGCAGATTTTTCAGAAAGTCGGATTCGACAAAATTATCGAACAAGCGACCATAAAACTCGACAACTTCAAACCGGCATGTTATTACGGCTGTTTGATGGTGCGTCCACCGCGAGTTGTGCAATTTGACGATCCCGAACATCCGAGCAGTATGGAAACGCTTTTAGCGGGACTCGGTGCGGAGCCGGTCGAGTGGAATTACAAGACCGAATGTTGCGGCGCGGGCTTGACGCTTGCTGATGGCGCGACGGTCGAGCGGTTAGTTGGACAAATTCTGAAAAACGCGAAAGATCATAACGCCAACTGCATGGTTGCCGCGTGTCCGATGTGTATTGTCAATCTCGATATGAAACAATCGGCGACAGAAAAACGTCTCGGCGAAACGCTCAATTTGCCGATTTATTCTCTTTCCGATTTAGTCGGAACCGCACTCGGACTCTCCCCAAAAGAACTCGCTATTGATAAGCATTTTGTGAAAGCGTGAGAGAATATTCCTCATTACACTTGAAAATTTGTTTGGGGCATCCGACACGTTCGTACCTAATAGTTTCTGCTTATCTCACATTTTGGAGAGGGATTGATTTATATAATACAGTAACGATTCAGTTGTCCAAGCCACATAAATCCATACCGGGCAACTGCATAGTTATCCGTACCCGAAATGCTTTACTATTGTCGCCCTTATTTATAAAATTCCCTTAGTAACCAACAAAGCCCCCAAATGGCGCCCTGACACCCTTATTTTTTAGATCATGAATTTTTATCAAAACAATGGAACGAAAAATAAGGGAACAAGGGCGAATATTGGTGGTGTAATTCGGGCTAATAAGAGAATTTTATAAAGAAGGGCGACAATAGTAAAATCTTTCGGGTAACTCTACAGTTGCCAAGTGCGGATTGATTTGGCTTGGGCAACTGATACCATTGTTTTCTATTGCGTTTTCAAATATTATCTCCCCAAAACGAAATAATCAGAATAGTTTCATGTTGTCATTGTTTACGAGAGGGGACTTCCAGAAACCTTCCCCAAATGTGAACTCATCAGGAATTTTAATCTTCCTATTTTCATTCAATCCGTTTGCAACCGCTTGTGCCAGCTTTCATAAGCGGTTAAACTCGCGTCAATACTTTGCGTTTCGGGTATTACGACAGTTTCTTTTTTCAGCGTCGCAAACGCTTCGGTTTCGCTCTGGAAGATTCCCGCGCCGATCCCGGCTCCGCGCGCCGCGCCGATAGAGCCGTCCGTGTTGTAAAGCTCAATAGTCGCGCCGGTGATATTCGATAATGTTTGCCGAAACACCGGACTCAAAAATAAATTAGCAAGCCCGGCGCGAATTGTCTTCGTTTCCATGCCGATTTGATTCATAATGTCCATGCCGTACTTGAACGAAAACGCGATTCCCTCTTGCGCAGCGTGGATAAGATGTTTTTTATCGTGTCGGTTAAAGTTGATTCCATGAATAGAACAGTTTGGCTCTTGATTGCTTAACATTCGCTCCGCGCCGTTGCCGAACGGAATAATACTCACGCCTTCGCTGCCGATAGGGACGTCCGCCGCCAGCTCGTTCATGTTTGCGTAGCTGATTCCTGCCGGCGCGACATTGTTTCTTATCCATGCGTTGAGAATCGCGGTGCCGTTGATACAAAGAAGGACGCCGATCCGCGTTTGTTTTTCCGTGTGATTGACGTGAGCAAAGGAATTGACTCGCGACTGCGGATCGTATTTTGCGCCGCCGTTGACTCCGTAAACCACGCCCGACGTTCCGGCGGTCGCGGCAACTTCGCCCGGATTCAAGACGTTCAGCGAAAGCGCGTTGTTCGGTTGATCGCCCGCGCGGTAAGACACCAACGTTCCGGCGACAAGTCCGAGTTCCTCCGCAATTTTCGGCGTAATATGTCCCTGAATACCGAAGGTCGGCACGATTGCAGGGATTAACGACATGTCGAACCCGAAATAATCATAAAGAAATGTCGCGGGAGAATTGCTTTGAAAGTCCCACGCGATTCCCTCGGACAATCCCGAAACAGTTGTCGTCGGCGTTTCGGTCAAACGAGTGGCGATATAGTCGCCGGGAAGCATGTAATACTTGATTTTCGCGTAATTTTCCGGTTCGTTCTCTTTCACCCACGCGAGTTTCGACAGCGTGAAATTGCCGGGCGAGTTGAGTAAACGCGATAAGCAGCGTTCGCCGCCGAGCGAACGAAACGCTTTGTCGCCGTAAGAAACTGCGCGGCTGTCGCACCAAATAATCGCGTCTCGAATCGGCGTTAACGTTTTATCGAGTAGAACCAGCCCGTGCATCTGATAGGAGATTCCGACCGCCTTAATCTCGTCCGGAGGAACGTGCGATTTTGCCAAAACCGCGTGCGTCGCCGATTTCAGAGATTGCCACCACGCGGCGGGACTTTGCTCCGCCCAACCTTGTTTCACCGCTTTAATCGCCGCTTCTGTTTTTGGGAAAAATTCGCTAAACATCTCGCCGGTTTGCGAATGCACCAAACTTGCTTTCACGGAAGAACTGCCGACGTCGTAACCGAGTAAATACATAAGAAACTCCTCAAGGGGATTGAAACGCTTACAATGAAAAGCAACAGACACAACGTCCTACGAATCATTGCGTCTTTTTACATCGTTGAAATTTTGAAAAAATTATAGTAATTTATCGCTGACGAGTCAAGCGCACTTCGCTAATTCTGGGGACAATTGGAAATTTAGAGACTCAAGGGACAATGTAAAATAGCGAAAACGTAGGGGCAGACCTTGCGTCTGCCCTTTATTCTTGTACGTTTTCCCTGTATTTCTATGTGTTTTCCCTGTATTTTTGTGCGTTTTCTCTGAATTATGGGCAGACGCATAGAAATACAATGAAAACGCATAAGAATATAGGGCAGACACGAGGTCTGCCCCTACAAACCTCATTTCCACCTCATTTTCTTAACAAAACAACCTCAGTAGCCAAAAGGATTCATTAAAACTAACCTCATTACCTCATTATTTCTTTTTCAATGAGGTAATGAGATTGTTTTTTCAGAAGATTCTTTGGTTACTGAGGTTGTTTTGTTAAGAAAATGAGGTGGAAATGAGGTTTATTTATCCTTATAAAGTCCCTAATATCCCAATTGTCCCTTTGAGCGACATTCTGGGGACTCCCGATAAGTCATCGGGAGTCCCCGACAAGTTATCGGGAGTCCCCGATAAGCCATCGGGAGTCCCCGATAAGTCATCGGGAGTCCCCGATGAACCATCGGGAGTCCCCGATAAGTCATCGGGAGTCCCCGACAAGTCATCGGGAGTCCCCGATAAGCCATCGGGAGTCCCCGATGAGTCATCGGGAGTCCCCGACAAGTCATCGGGAATCCCCGAAATAGCTCTCAAAGGGACATTTGGGGCACGAGGGACTTTGGGAACTTTGATAATAATCTTGGGGGCTTTAATAGACTTGAGCGATTATTTAGATTTGTCCCTAAATTTACTGTAATTCCTATTGTTCCTAGAATTGGTAATCGTGAGAGTGTCTCTCAAAGGAACATTTGGAACACAAGGGATTTTGGGGATTGTGACAATAATCTTGGAGATTTTGAAAATAATCTTGAGGGCTTTAATAGACTTTAGCGATTATTTAGATTTGCCCCCTGACTCACTGTAATTCCTATTGTCCCTATCATCACGGGACACGAGGGGCTTTCGGGCAGTGTTTTCAAGGCGAGTTTGTTTTTCTTTCGTTTATAATTTGAAAAGCGGAGACGTGATTTACTTTTAGGTCATATTTTTTAATTACTTTTTCGTGTTACGCATCTGCCGCGAGTTTTATTTTCCACTGTTCGTTCCAAGCGGCTTTTGAAGCGGTGAGGTAGATTTTGGCTTTGAGGGCAAAATGATTGAGTTTGTAAGCGAACTTTAACTTCTCCAAAACTCCTCCAATTTAACGTCCGCCACCAGCGAAGCAAATAAATGGTTGCTTTGCGTGGTCACTGTTCTTGCGGGCGATTTCACCAAAACAGCATTTTGTTTCAGCGGTTTATGATATTCCTTATTGTTCATTCAGGTGTTTTGATAAAAATCCATGATCTAAAAAATAAGGAAATAAGGACGCCATTGAGGAACGTTGTTGGCTACTAAGGGAAGTTTTATAAATAAGGGCTGAAATGGTAAAGTCTTTCGGGTAACTCTACAGTTGCTCAGTGCGGATTTATTTGGCTTGGGCAATTAAATAGTCACAATTTAAAAATCAAGTCCAACATCCAGCGAAATTGCCGAGTGAGTGATTGCTCCGACACTGATTCGTTCCACGCCGGTTTCTGCAATTGCACGGACAGTTTTCAAATTTACGCCTCCAGACGCTTCCAATTCCACGAATCCGTCATTCATCGGATTTTCGCCGCATAATTTATTTCGCATTTTTACGGCTTGGCGTAACATTTCCGGCGACATATTGTCAAGCAACACGATGTCAGGACGTTCAGGAAAAACTTCCGCAAGTTGTTCCAATGAATCGACTTCGATTTCAATAATCGGAATTTGCTCGTCATTTTTACCGCGAATTAGTGACTTTTGTATATATTGTTTCGATTTCCGAACTGCTACTGCAGGCGTGTACTTTTCCGCATCAGTCGTCAATCCAAACGCACCGAAAGCCAAATGATTATCTTTAATCAAGATTGCATCAAACAATCCCGTGCGATGCGTCATGCCGCCGCCGCATTTTACTGCGTATTTTTCCAGCCGCCGCCATCCGAGTGTCGTTTTTCGCGTGTCGTAAATTTTCGCATTTGTGCCGGAGATTTCATCGACATAACATCTGGTCAACGTTGCAATCCCGCTCAATTTGCCAACAAAATTCAATATCATTCGCTCTACGTTTAAAATAGAGCGAAACAAGCCGGAAATTTCTCCCAGGATATTTAAACTTCCATCAAGTTTTGCTCCGTCGTGCAAATGCGATTCCCATTGCAAGTTCGGATCAATCATCGCCGCAATTGTCGGCACAGCGGCAAGTCCGGCAACAATTCCCGCTTGTCGTGCACGCATCACCGCTTGTCCCGTCGCGTTTTCCGGCACAAGAGCCATTGTCGTCACATCGCCCAATGTACTCAAATCTTCCGACACCGCAAGCGTAATCAGTTTTCGCACATCTTCCGCAAGTTGCTCATTCCAAATAATTTGGTAAAAATCTTTTTGCACGGTTTGATTTGGTTTGAAAATATGAAATTTGGGTTAATCATAAATAACTATTCAGTAAGGGCATGTTGTTGATTGGAGTATGCCAAAATTTCGCCTGCCCTCACTCCACGCTACGACTCTACTGAATAGTTATACTTTTCACGGAAAGAAGCTACCGTTTAGGCGTTGCTGAACTCCTAATCATTCGCGGAGTTTATAGACGAAAATAAAAGCGTCATCTCTCGCTGTGAGAAGTGTACACTCATAAATGGATAAATTTATGACGAAGTGTTTTAGAAATATAATCTGTAAAATCTGTTGACGATAGTAAAATAGAGCGTTTTTGTAATGAAGAAGACATTGTTTATCGTGGTTTTTTTTGTTGTAATTTTTTTGTCGCAGATTGGTTCGGCGTTGTAGATTGGGATTCCTTTTTTTCCGAGGCGGAAGATTGTTTCGTTTCGGAATTTCCGCCTTTCGTTTCTTTGACACTTTGATTGCCGGATGATTTTTTTTCGTCTGACTTGATCATATCTTCTTTATCAGATACAGAAAAATCGTCTTTTTTTGAGGAATCGTCCGTTTTCTCTGGAGAATTGGATGAGTTTATTTTTTTGGCGGACGTTGACTTTTTATTTTCGCGTTTTTTCGAGGACAAATGATTTTTTTTGCCGCTTTCTTTTTCTTTGGAAGGTGCGCCAAGTGCCGCTAAATTATGATCAATAAACGAAGTCGATTCTTCTACAGTCGCCAAATCCACTGTATCAGATTCTTCTTCATCCATTTCAACATCCGGTTTGAACTTTTTCGCCGGAGCCAGTGTTTTGGGAATAATTTTTATGTCGGCTCTTTTCAATACACCGTCCGGCTCAACCCAAGAACGTTGTTCTGCCGCCGGATCAATCGTTTTCAGAATCCCCAAAAGTTCCGGTGTGTTTTGTTTTTCAAAAAATTCAACACCCAGTAAATGCAATAATCCGGTAAACTCCACGCCTTGAGATTTTGTAATAAACCGCTCCGCACTGGGAACATCTTCTTTCCCTTCTTGAACTCGCGTCAGATCAAGTCGCCGAAGAATACGCATCGCCGCTTCGTCAAACGGAATCAGATGTCCGCCAAGTCCGGCTTGCACAAGATAATTTGCCATAAACGGCGTACAAGATGGAATCGAATCAAGGTACTCGATGGTTTGCCCGATGGTCTTTTTGTGGTAGTCTTCGAGATCGAACATATACGTTGTTTCAAACACCCATTGCAGCGTTTTTTTAATTCGCTCGCCTGCTTCCAACGGTGCGGGAAGCATCGGCAACGTATCGGCGATTTCCTGCGGTGTGGAAACGCGAAGTTCATTCCAGTCAATATAATGATGTTCCAACACGGAAAATGCTGCTTCTGCCGCTTCAAACGAAGCGTTCTCAAGACATGCTGCGAACATCAAACAGTCCAGCAATTTGCGTTCTACCGGTTTCGGTATGTGTTTGTAGCGTTTTTGTAACGCTTTCAAAAGGGCTTTAAATTTATCGTTTTTTTTAGTTGCGGTCATTGTAAGTTAAAAGCTAAAAGTTAAAAAATATCTAAAAATTTTTATTCGCGAAATAACGCATAAATTTTACAAAGATCAATATATGAAATTTTGCGACTTACGTGGATCTTAAAAGCTTCATCTATTTTTATACCTTTTGTGGCGAGAAAAATTTTTGTTTGAGTATTTTAAGAATCTCTAAAAACACATATCACTTCGCTATTCACTGTTTGTCTTCTTTTCCCTCCATGCCGTCGGGAAACAATTCGCTGAGAATATGCGTAACTTCGAGCGAATCTTTAACGCCTTGATCAATTTGAAATTGCAAACGCGGCGTGTAGCGAGTGTCGATACGTTTGGCACATTTTGCTTGTAAAAAACCGGCAGCGCTTTGCAAACCGCGCAACGTCAACTGTTCTTGGGCTTCGTCTCCTCTGACGGAAATGAAAACTTTTGCGTAACGCATATCGCCGGAAACTTCGACACGGGTAACAGTTGCGTCACGAACTCGCGGGTCTTTGATGTCCGTCAAAATGGACATAGCAACAACCTCCCGAATTGCTTCGGCAGCTTTCAATGTACGGCGAGAACCTGTCATTTTTATATCCCTAATATCATTTTCAATTAAAAAACCATTTGTATTTTATCACACTTTGAAAAAATTAGCCAGAGGGAGTGAGAAATTGGCTTTTTTCGATTGTTGTAGAAAAACATTCTCTAGTACAAAGTCACTTAAATCCACTTTACGCCAACAGGGTCGTTTGCGGTTTTCTTTTTTGGGTGAAAATTCCTGCTTATTTCGCATTTTGGGGAGTCTTCATTTTTTAGAAACATGCCATAATAGAGACATTGACAGGATTTTATTATGGCGGTCATGTTCTAAAATTATTGAATACACGGATAAGATCCGAAGAACCAATAATTTATGACCAGTCCGACAACGATTTTGTGCATCAATTCCGTCTTTGAAAAACGAATTCCCTTTCTC